>NZ_JAVKGT010000016.1:0-67396 GCF_031432335.1 Nesterenkonia flava
CAGAACGCCGCTTACACCCCCTACCGAGACCCGGCCCTACACGGGGTTGAGTTGACCCCACCGCAGTACCGGGCAGCCCGGGCACAGCGCAAAGCCGAGACCCGGGCAGCACGATCACACCAGCGGACCAGGCTGGCCACCGATGAGGCAATCACTTACCTGATGAGCAAGTTGCGTGATGGATGGACCCCCGAAATGATCGCCGGACGGTCCAATATCGAGTTCCCCGACTCCCCAGCTATGCACATGTGCGCTGAGACGATCTACCGGTTCATCTACACACCGCAGAACCGGCACCGCCGCCTCCATGAATACCTGCCCAGAGGGCATAAGAAACGCCGGAGACACCACGGGCGGAAGGTCCATTCCACCCGTATCCCGCACCGGGTCTCGATCCACCACCGCCCCGCAGAGGTCAATGCCCGCAGTGTGTTCGGCCACTGGGAAGGCGACAGCGTCCTGGGCACCAAAAGCGCCGGCGACGGGGTCCATACTGAGGTCGAACGACACACCCGGCTACTGCTGGCTACCAAAGTCTCCGCACTGAGCTCAGCAGAGGGCGTTAAGGCCCAGAAGCGGCTCTTCGGGCCCCTGCCTGCCCACGCCAGGGTCTCGACCACCATGGACAACGGCACCGAGTTCCACCTGCACACCGAACTGGTCTCCGACTACGGGATGGACACCTACTTCGCTGATCCCTACTCGTCCTGGCAACGCGGCACCAACGAACACCACAACGGCCGGCTACGTCGCTACTTCCCCAAAGGCACCGACTTCACCCAGATCAGCGAAGCAGAACTCCAAGCCGCGGTCACCGAGATCAACAACCAGCCCCGCAAATGCCTCGGCTGGTTCACACCCGCAGAAGCCTTCAACGAACACCTACAATCAGAACAGACCAATCAGTGTTGCACCTCAAAATAAAATTCGGGCGCGAGCTAGCGTGCTGCGGTGACTTCGGCGCGAGCCTGGTTGGGGCTGGGGCCGTCGCTGCCGGTCAGCGGGTCCTCCCCGGAGCCGCGGGTGCCGTCGTCGCCCTTATCTGAGGAGGCTCGGACCTTGGCGCCGTGGATGACCCGGTGGCGGATCCAGGCGGAGATCTGGTCAATGACCATGGTCACCGCGATGATCACCACCAGGGCAATGCCCATCTCCTGCCAGCGACCGTTGTCGAACAGGCGCTTGAGCAGGGTGCCGATGCCGCCCACACCCAGCACACCGAGGATGGCGGAGGCGCGGATGTTCACCTCAAAGCGGTAGAGCCAGATCGCGATGACCTCGGGCATGACCTGCGGCAGCACCGCCCAGCGGATGACCTGAACCTGCGAGGCACCGGAGGCGCGGGCCGATTCCAGCGGTCCGTCGTCTACTCCTTCGATGGCCTCTGAGATGAGCTTGGAGAGGGTGCCGATGGAGCTGACGCCCAGCGCCATGGCACCGGCCATGGCACCGCCGATGTGCCCGATGCCGAAGATCGGGACCATCAGCAGTACCGCAAAGACGATCTCAGGCACGGCCCGGAAGAAGGCGAGGATCAGCCGGGCCACGCCGTAAACGGCTGTGGGCGACATGTTGCGGGCAGCGAGGAACCCCATCGGCAGCGAGAACATGGCCCCCACCACGGTGCCGATCCACGCGATCGCCACCGACTGGAACATGTACTCGAAGGCGTTGGCCCATTGCTCCCGCACCTCGTCGGTGAGGGGCTGGAAGAGCCCGTCAAGCATGTACCCGGTGTATTGGCGGAAGTTGCCGGGGATGGCCTCCATGGAACCCAGGTCGGCGCCCGTGCGAGCGAAGGCCCCCAGGAAGAGTGCACCGATCAGAATCAGGCCCAGGTCTAGCCCCAGCTTGGAGGGCTCCACGGGTCGTCTGTCCAGTGCGTCGGGGGCGTAGCGCAGACTGGGCTGTGCCCTGGACGCCGCCCCAGGCACCTCACGTGTCTCTCCTCGGAGTCGCTGCGCAACGCGGAAGGCGTTGGCCGCCGCCGCGGCCGTCAGGACCACTGCACCCAGCAGACACAGCAAGGAGAACCAGTAGGCGGGCATCTCCGTGGTCTGAGTATGGGGTCCCATCCAGAGCGCATTCGCCGCTACGGAGTACTGGGCCAACGCGCCGGCCCACAAAGCCAGCGCCCACAGCAGAATGCGGACGCCGACGGCCCGCTGTTTCAGCAGCAGCTGTCCCAAACCTGGGATCACCAGGGAGGCCAGGCCGTAGAGGGCTGGGGACTGCGGCGCGGTGCCCGGCGGGTTCTCTGCGGTGCTCACAGCAGCTTCCTCCGAATGGTCAGGGAAAGCAGGTCCACCAGCAGCACCACCACGACCAGCGCGATCATCAGCGCAGAGAGGTTGGCGTAGCCGTGGGAAAGACGTGCCCACTCATTGCCGATCTCCTGACCGACGCCGGCGATGCCCACCAAGCCCAGCGCAGCAGAAGCACGGATGTTCAGCTCGAAGACGTAGAGGCCGTAGGAAACGAAGCCCGGCATGATCTGGGGCAGTACGGCCACGCGGTTGCGCTGAATGAGGTTGGCCCCGGCCGCGTCGGCCGCCTCCAGAGGACCGCGTTGAACGGCGTCAATGGTCTCGCCCGTGAGCTTGGCCATGATGCCGATGTTGAAAAGCAGCAGCGTCAGCACGCCGGCCAAAGCGCCCATACCGAATGCCGTGCCGCCGATGAAGGCGAGGAAGAGATAGGCATACCCGACGTCGGGAATGGCGCGGACCACGGAGTTGATGGCTTTGACGATCTGGGAGGTGACCTTGTTGGGGCTGGAGACCGGGGAGGCCAGCAGGGCGAACCCGAGGCCGAGCAGACATCCCAGCACCGTGGCGACGATGGCCATGGCGATGGTGATGACCCAGACGTCCCAGACTCCGAGCAGGTAGCTCCAATTGGGGCTGAGGAACTGCTGGTAGATGGGCATGGCCCTCTGCAGACCATCCCCGAAGAGGGGCGTAAGGTCGAAGCCGATGTTCCGGCCGGCCCACCAGGAGACCAGGACGAATCCGACAATTCCCGCGGCCGACAGCGCCGAGGCACGCACTCGCCACGCCAGAGCCACGGCAACGACCAGCAGCACCGCACCGACCAACGGCCACAGCGGGGCATAAAGATAGCTGGACCCGCCCAGCGGAACCCACACAATCGTGTCGGACTCGTTGGTGGTCCAGAAGTAGATCAGACCAAGCATGGCTGCCCCTGAGACGGCAGCATAGGAACGGATTCCGGGCCGCGGCGGGGCAGGACGGCGGCTCTGACCCGCCCTGTCGGTGCCCGGCTTCATCGGTGAGCTGGTGGACGCTGCGCCGGTAGTTTCTGCGGCGGCACCCATGTCAGAGGGTCCGTTCCTTCTCATCCGGGTGAGGAGAATTCGTTTCGGCACCGGGTCCCGCAGGAGTCTCCGGCAGAGACTCGAGGCTTACCGGCACATCGACAGAAGCCACATCCTCTGCCGTGAGGGAGCGCTGATAGACCTCCTCGATGACGGCGTCGGTCGCCTCCTCCACGGGACCGTCGAAGACGACCTCACCAGCGCGCATCCCGATGATGCGGTCGGCGTAGCTGCGCGCCAGGTCCAGGTGGTGCATGTTGACGATTGTGGTGATGCCCAGCTCCTGCTGAATGCGCCGCATGTCCCGCATCACCTGGTGCGCCGTGGGCGGATCCAGGGAGGCGACCGGCTCGTCCGCGAGGATGACCTCCGGGTCCTGCGCGAGCACACGCGCGATGGCCACGCGCTGTTGCTGACCGCCCGAGAGGGCTGAAGCACGGTTATAGGCCTTGTCTACGATCCCGACCCGCTCCAGGGACTGGAATGCGATCTCCTTGTCCTCGGCGCGGTACCAGCCGAGGACCGAGCGCCACGTGGGGGTCATGGAGGAACGACCCACCAGCACGTTGTTGAGCACGGAGATGCGGTTGACCAGGTTGAAGGACTGAAAGATCATGCCGACGCGCGCCCGCAGCCGACGCAGCTTCGACCTGCTGCGCGGATCCACCACCGTGTCTCCCACGGTCAGGGTCCCCGAGGTGTAGGGCACCAGGCCGTTGATGGTGCGAATCAGGGTGGACTTTCCCGCGCCGGAGAGCCCGACGATGGCGACGAACTCGCCCTTGGCGATCTTCAGATCGACGTTCTTCAGCCCCTTGAACCCATTGGGGTACACCACGTCAACGTTCTCGAAAGTAATCATGTCGGATGGTTCCGCTCCACTGCGCCGGGGCGCGGGGCCGGAGTCCTGCGACTCCGAGCCCGCGCCCCGGTCTGCAGCGGCTGCGGTGGTCCTCTCAGTCAGCGAAGGCGAGGATCACTCGTCACCGAAGTTGTGGTACACGGTGCGTGCGTCTTCCAGAGCGCCGGTGTCAGCAGGCACCAGACCCTCAATCTCGTAGACATCATAGAGCGGATCGCCTGCGCTGAGCTCGCCGTCACCTGCCATGGCGAGGAAGGCCTCGGTGATGGCCTCAACTTCCTCGTCAGTGAAGTCACCGGAGACGGCGATTCCGTCGTTCGGGATGTTCTCAGACCAAGCGAAGACCACGACTTCCTCGCCGACATCGGCGATGCCGTCCTCGTTCACCAGGTTGCGGCGCGCATCGTCGAAGCTGGTGCCGATGCTGATGGAGCCGTTGTAGACGTTCTGCACGGACTGCGGGTGACCGCCGGCGAACTGACCGTCGAAGTCCTCCACGCCGAGCTCCAGCAGCTGGGTGGCGGGGTAGTAGTAACCGGATGCGGAGCCGGGCTGCACGAAGGAGATGGTGGTGCCGTCCTCGATCAGCTCAAGAGCTTCGGCGCCCACCGGGCCGCCGTCGGCGGAGTCGGTGCCGTTGCAGAAGAGCATGGTGACGGTCTCACCCTCAAGGGCACCGTCCTCCTCAGACTCGTACTCGACCTCAACGGGCTCGTCGAGGCAGTAGGTGTCAGGATCGTTGGTGAACCACTGGGTGACGTAGGTATCGACACCGCGGCGGATGGACTGCAGCACGGGCACCGCGCCGGCCTCCTCCTCGGCCTGCATCAGCACGATGGGGCCGAACATGCCGATGTGTGCCTGGCCGGTCTGCATAGCGACGACGAGGCCGGTGTAGTCATCAGCAACGAAGGTCTCCACCGGGTGTCCGCCGAGCTGCTCGGAGAGCTGGTCACCCAGGACCTCGGCGTCATCGACCATGGTGTCAGCTTCCTGCGCGGGAACCAGGCCCAGGATCAGCGGGTCGTCCCCGAGGGTCTCCAAGTCGATCGTGGACGGGGCGATGCCGCCCTCTTCGCCGCCGTCAGCGTCTCCGCCGTTGGTCTCACCGCCGGTGGTATCGGTCTCGGAGGTGTCCTCATCCTCGGCGTCCCCGGCGCCGGCGTCCTCCGCGTCGCCCACACAGCCAACGAGAGTCAGGGTCAGGACGCTGGCCAGCGCGAACGCAGACTTAGTCTTCATATGCATGTGGAACTTCCTTAAGTTCAATCAAGATGCAGGTGCGTGATGTGTTGGACTCCTCACAGAAGCCGCTGAAATTACTCTAGGGTTGTTGATAAATGAGCACCAAGCTCCGAGGCCCCAGTTCGCCAATCCGTCACCCAGAGTTAACGTGCGGTTCCCTCAAGCCGCTGACCTGGGGCTCAGAGGCGGGCGTCGCTGCTGGAAGCCCAGTGGGCGATGAGCGGAGCGGCCTCGGCGAAGTCCTTCACGCGGCGGGTCGGCTGGCCCAGTCCAGTGGAGAAGCGGTCCAGAAGAATGGTCTCGCCGCCGATCTCGGCGACCGGCTGCAGGTCATTGGCCCAGATGTCTCCCACGGAGAGGATCCGGGTGGCGGGGGTCATGGTCGCCTCATCCATGTTCTGAACGCCCACGGCGCGGGCCTGTTCCACAGCGGCGGGCATGCCCAGGGGCTTGCGGGCGCCGTTGATGACGGCGTCGAACGCAGTGGTGAGCCCCAGCGTCTTCAGCCAGGGGTCAAAGGCCTCGCCCGGGGCGTTAGTGATCAGCACGACGACGGCACTCTCGCGCACCTGGTCAAGCAGCGCCTGCAGCCCCTCGGGCGCATGCAGGTCCGTGGCGCCCAGGCCACGGGCGACGATCGCGTGCCGGCCGGCTCGGTAAGCGGCTCCGGCCTCCTCATCGGTGAGTCCGGCCTGGCGGGCCAGCAGCTGCGTCAGCTGGTAGCCGTCCTGCAGCGGCCAGCTGACCGGATGAGCCCTGGACGTGCCGGCCTCGCTGGAGTCTGTGGGTTCGGAGGCACCGCTGACTGCGGTGGGGACGCCGTCGTCGTCGTAGGTGATGGCTTCGACCAGCAGCTGGTCGGTGTGCAGCGCCTCCGTGACGATCTCGACCACCGGGGCCGGCAGCTGATGTGCCAGACCCCGGTGCGCGAGAGCGTGATCAACTTCTGCGGCATAGGCGAGGATCGGGTCCTCGCCGAGGCAGACGGTGCCGTCGAAGTCCAGGAGAAGGAGCTTGTCCCTCACCGGGTTACTTGATGGACTTGCCGGCGGAGCCCAACCACTGGGCAGACTCCACAATGCGGGCTGCCATGGACTCCTCGGCCTTGGCACCCCAGACGCGCGGGTCGTAGGTCTTCTTGTTGCCGACCTCGCCGTCGACCTTCAGCACGCCGTCGTAGTTGGAGAACATGTGGCCGGCCACCGGGCGGGTGAAGGCGTACTGGGTGTCGGTGTCGATGTTCATCTTGATGACACCGAAGCTCACAGCATCGGCGATCTCCTGCTCAGTAGAGCCGGAGCCACCGTGGAAGACCAGATCGAAGGGGTTCTCCTTGCCGTACTTCTCGCCGGTGGCGTCCTGGATCTCCTTGAGGATCTCGGGGCGCAGCTTCACGTTGCCGGGCTTGTAGACGCCGTGGACGTTACCGAAGGTCAGGGCGGTGATGTAGCGGCCCTTCTCGCCGGTGCCCAGGGCTTCGATGGTGGCGATGGCGTCCTCCACAGTGGTGTAGAGCTTCTCGTTGATCTCGTTCTCCACGCCGTCCTCTTCACCGCCGACGGTGCCGATCTCCACTTCGAGGATCTGCTTGGCAGCGGCAGTGCGCTCCAGCAGCTCAGCGGCAATCCGCAGATTCTCCTCCAGCGTCTCTGCGGAGCCGTCCCACATATGGGAGTTGAAGATGGGGTCCCGGCCAGCCTTCACCTCAGCCTCGGAGGCCTCCAGCAGCGGCAGCACAAAGCCGTCCAGCTTGTCCTTGGGGCAGTGATCGGTGTGCAGGGCGATGTTCACGCCGTAGTTCTTGGCGACCTGCTTGGCGAAGGCGGCGAATCCCAGCGAGCCGGCCACCATGTCCTTCACGGAGGCGCCGGACCAGTAGGCGGCGCCGCCGGTGGAGACCTGAATGATGCCGTCAGACTCAGCCTCGGCAAAGCCGCGGATGGCGGCGTTGAGAGTCTGGGAGCTGGTGACGTTCACAGCCGGGTAGGCGTAGCCGCCCGCCTTGGCGGCGTCGATCATCTCGTTGTACTTATCCGGTGTTGCAATAGCCACAGGAGAACTCCTTACAGTTCCGACATCCTTAAAGGGGATAGGCAGCCTCTTTGATGCGTCCGTGAGCCATCCTATCGGTGAGGGCAAGGGCTGCCCACATGCCTTCCGCACGGGGGTGCGGCCTCATTGCTTCTGCAGTTGAGGTCAGCTGAGGCGGCTTTTGCGCGTCCTGGGCCTTCCGTGGTGACTCGAACTGCGCAAGCAATAGCGCCCGGCATCCCGGGGCGCCCGGGGCGGCGGTACAGTGGGGCGCCATGAGCACACAGACCTCCTCCGTCCGCACCAGTCGTCCCCCTTTCGGCCTGCTGCTGGATGTGGACGGACCCATCGCCTCTCCGGTGTCGCGAACTGTGGCGGTGAAGTCGATCGCCCGGGATCTTGCCGCGATGGCTAACCGCGGCGTGCCCGTCATCTTCAACACCGGGCGCTCGGACGCCTTCATTGCCGAGCAGGTGGTTCCGCCCCTGCGCGCAGCCGGGCTGGAGGAGGGCACCCCGGTCTTCACCATCAGCGAGAAGGGCGCGGTCTGGGCCGAGATCACCCGCGAGGGACTGGGTGAGATCTTCGTGGATGACTCCCTGAGCCTGCCCCAAACCCTGCGCGAGGATGTGCGCTCCCTGGTGACCGAGCGCTTCAGCGACCTGATGTTCTTCGACGAGACCAAGCGGGCCATGGTCTCGGTGGAGCAAAACGTGGACGTGGAGAACGCCGACTATCTAGCGGTCCAAGGAGAGTTCGACGACGCCGTCGCTGAGCTTCTGCGCCGCCACGGACTTGCACACATCAGGATCGACCCGACCATCATCTCCACCGACATCGAACACGTGCGGGTGGGCAAAGACCTGGGTGCTGAGCGGAGCCTGAAGCTGCTGGGCGAGCGCTCCGTGACCCCGCAGTCCTGGTACACGATGGGCGATTCCCGCACCGACTATGCGATGGCGGACTGGCTGCACCAGCAGGGGCATACGGTCAGCCACGTGGATGTGCGGCCGGCCGACGGCGTCCCCGAGACTCCGTATCCGGTGCTGGTCTCAGAAACTGAGGCGATCCACGACGACGCCGGCGCCGAGTTCCTCACGCGCTGGGCCTCCCAGCTGGGCTAGCGGGACCGTGGCCATCTGGCGCTGCTGTTTTCGTCGGAATGCCTAGTTATTCCGACGAAAACAACGGCAGTGGATCCCGAGGGATGGCGATGAGTGGGTCGCGGCGATGCCTCAGGCGAAGCCGAGCAGGCGCAGCCCCGCCGCGGCGGCGGCACCCACAATCACCACGAGGATGAACGGTGCGCGCAGCATCAGCGCGATGGCAGCGGCGACCAGTGCTCCCACGCGGGCATCGAAGGTCACTCCGCCCCCGCCGGAGAAGGTGTTCATCGCCACCAGTGCGGCGAGCAGACCGACGGTCATGACCCCGGAGATCCGCAGAACTAGCGGATGCTGCAGCCACGCGGCAGGTACCAGGTAGCCGGCGATCTTCAGGGCGAAGGCTGCTGCGCAGGCCAGCAGCACCCAGGTCCAGACGCTCATGAGCGATCCTCCTTGTGAACAGGGCGGTGCACGGCGTGCCGCTGGGAGGCGGCCTCCGCATCGGGCGCCTCGGCAACCGTTCCCTCGACCCCTGAGGCCTCGGCTGCATGCGCCGGGTTAGCGAGCGGCCGGCTCTGCTCGAGCCTGGCGGAGACCAGCCCCCAGACCACGGCGACGGCGGCTGCCACCAGGATGGGCACGCCGGGTGGCACCAGGGGCAGAGTAAGTGTGGTGACCAGGGCGGCCAGCACCGCCAGGGCCCAGGGCTCCTTGGACTTCAGCCGCGGCCACAGCAGCCCCAGGAACGCGGCGACCACCGCGCCGTCGAGGCCCAGGGCCTCCGGGTTGGCGATGAAGTCACCCAGCAGGGCCCCTATGACGGTGGCAAGCGTCCAGCCGATCCAGATGCCCACGCCCGTGACCCAGAAGCCCCGGCGCTGTTCGGCCGGGTCCTGCTGAGCCGTGGCAGTCGCCATGGATTCATCGATCGTGACCTGAGCAGCAAGCAGCTTCTTGGCCCCGGCGGGGTTGAGCAGGGCATTGAGCTGGACGGCGTAGATGGTGTTCCGCACGCCCAGCAGGGTTGCCCCGCTGAAGGCCGCAGCGCCGGAGCCGCCGGAGGCGAGCACACCGATGAAGGCGAACTGCGAGCCTCCCGTAAACATCAGGGCACTGAGCGCGGTGGTCTGCCAGAAGGTCAGCCCGGAGGCCACGGCGAGCGCGCCGAAGGAGATCCCGTAGAGCGAGACCGCCAGGGAGATCGACAGTCCCATCCGGGTGGCCGGTGTCAGGCGGCGGAGGGCGCCGTCGTCGTTGTGCTTGCTCACAGCGCAATATTAATGAAATATTTGGCGCAGCGTATTGCCTATTTGCCCTGCCTGGAGGCCCTGATGAGCAATGATCATCCGTTAGACGAGCTTGATCGCGCGATCATTGCCGAACTGCAGGAGGATGCGCGGCTGAGTAACACGGAGCTCGCGCGTCGAGTCGGCCTGACGCCGGCTCCGTGCCTGCGCCGCGTCCAGCGCCTGGAGCGCTCCGGGGTGATCGAGGGTTATCACGCCGCCGTCAGCCCCAAAACCGCCGGGCGGGGCTTTGAAGTGATCGTCGCCATCGACATTGCGGTCAACGATGGCACCACCATTGAGGACTTTGAAGCGGCGGCCGTGGACGTTCCGGAGGTGACGGAGGTGCGTCGGATGTTCGGTCAGCCTGACTACTACCTCCGGGTCCAGGTGGCCGACGGCGAAGCCTACGAGGCCCTTGCCGTGGGGACCCTCGCGCGACTTCCTGCGGTCAGCCGGCTGCTCTCTCACCAGACCATGCGGCGACTCAAGGGTTGAGCGGCTCACCAGCAAACGGCCGCGACCAGGACCCCGCTCCGCTTAGGCAGAACCGCCCGAGGGGGCGGAGGGGATAGGGGTACTGGCAGCCCGCCTGAGCCGGACGACGACGTCCTGTAACTCCCGCTGCCCACCGTGGGGCATGGACACCACGCGCGGGGCCTCTTCGGAGAAGACGACCTCCCATGCAGGCGACGGGAAACGAGCGGTGATCGCTGCCGCGGTGGCTGTGGCTTCCACGGGCGGCTCACGGTCCTCCCCCTGGCCGTCGCGAGGGTGACCGCGACCAGTCCCGTGATCGTGGCCGAGGGCTCCACCGTGATGCTGGGCCTCGCCGCGATGCTGGGCCTTGCCGTGATGCTGGGCCTCGCCGTGGGCGAGGTGCCCGACGATGAGCAGCGTGCCCCCGGGCACCACCCACTGGGCGATGTGCTCGTAGAAGTCCAGCTGAGCAATGGTGGGGTGAGCGTAGAAGGTGGTGACCAGGTCAAAGGTCTGCCCCGGGGTGAAGCTGAGGGCGTCGGCCTCCACCCAGTCCGGACGCCTCGACGGCTCGAGCGCCTGGGCGCCCTGGGCGGCGCGGGCCAGCGCTCCGGCGGAGATGTCCACGCCGATGACCCGCCAGTCGTGCGCCGCCAGCCACCGCGCCTCAACTCCGGCGCCGCAGCCCACGTCCAGCACTGCTCCAGGCACCAGGTCCTTCATCCGCTCCAGCACCGGGTGGGCCGGTAGAGCGTTGGTGGAGGCCCAGCGGTCAGGCGGTGACGACACCGGAGCAGGCGGGAGGTCGTCGCGCTGCCAGTGCTGATTCCAGTAATCCCTGTCGAAGGCGTGCTCCATACCCTCCATCCTCCCGCCCACCTAGGGCGCCAGCATGCCGTCATGCCATTCCAGCAACAATCCGGGAAATCCCAGGCGGCGCCGAGGCAGCGCTGTTAACCTCACGCCTGACCAGCGCCGGCGGCGAGAGGACATAGAATGACGACGATCGCTGTGACGGGTGCGACCGGATACATCGGGGGCCGGCTGGTTCCGCGACTGCTGGCAGAGGGCTACACCGTCCGGGTGCTGACCCGACGCGCCGATGCCCTGCGGGACGTGCCCTGGGGTGCGGACGTGGACATCATCGAGGGAGATCTGACCGAGGTTCAGACGGCTGAGCGTCTCTGCTCGGGTGCCGACGTCGTCTACTTCCTGGTGCATTCCATGGCATCGGGCTCCGACTTCGAATCGACTGATGAGCGCTGCGCCCGGGCGGTGGCGCAGGCCGCCGCTGATGCCGAGGTGGGCCGTCTTGTTTACCTGTCAGGACTGCATCCGCAGGGAAAGCTCAGTCAGCATCTGCGCTCTCGCGTGCACGTAGGTGAGATCCTGGAGGGCAGCGGGGTCCCGACGCTGACGCTGCAGGCGGGACTGGTCATCGGCTCCGGGTCCGCCAGCTTCGAGATGATTCGCCACCTCACGGACGTGCTCCCCCTCATGCCCTCACCGCGATGGGTGATGAACAAGATTCAGCCGATCGCTGTGCGTGATGCTCTGCACTACCTGATCCGCGCCGCGGAGGCGCCCCTGAGCCGGAGCCGACGCGTGGACATCGGCGGTCCGGAGGTTCACACCTACGCCGACCTCATGAAGATCTACGCCAAGGAGGCTCACCTGCGTGAGCCCACGGTCGTGCCGCTTCCCTTGCTGACTCCACGCCTGGCCGCCCAGTGGGTCAACCTTGTCACGCCCATTCCCCGAAGTCTGGCCATCCCCCTGGTCGAGTCCCTCCAGAACGACTGCGTGGTTCAGGACCATTCCGTCGACGAGCTCATTGCTCCTCCACCGGAGGGTCTGACCAGCTACGCCCGCGCGGTCAGTCTGGCCCTGGAGAAGATCTCCGCCGACGGAGTGGAGACCACGTGGGCGGCCTCCCACCCGGTCTCCGTCCCTTCGGAGCCGCTGCCTTCAGACCCCGACTGGTCAGGAAGAGCGGTCCTGGTGGACGAACGCGTCAAACACACGACCGCCGCACCGGCTGCCGTCTTCGACGTGATCAGCAGCATCGGTGGAGAGAAGGGCTACTTCTCCCTCTCCCGAGCATGGCGGCTGCGCGGTCTGGCCGACAAAGTAGTAGGCGGAGTGGGGTTGGGCCGCGGACGACGTCGTCGCACCGGCCTCGCCCTCGGGGACACTCTGGATTGGTGGCGGGTGGAGACGCTGGAGCAGAACAGCCTGTTGCGCCTGAGAGCGGAGATGAAGGTCCCGGGCCAGGCGTGGCTGGAGTTCCGGGTGGAGCCGGAGGACGACGGCACCCGCTATGCCCAGCGGGCCATCTTCTTCCCCGCGGGCTTGAGCGGCAGACTCTACTGGCTGGCGCTGATTCCCTTCCACGCCGTGATCTTCCGCCGGATGGCCACGCGCGTGACCTCTGAGGCGGAGGCTTCGCGGTGAGGCTCTGGTCCCTGCATCCCCGCACCCTGGACCGGCAGGGGCTCGTGGCCTGCTGGCGCGAATCCCTTCTGGCCCAGGTAGTCCTGCTGGGACGCACGCGCGGCTACACCCGGCATCCTCAGCTCGAACGCTTCCGCCAGCATCCGGAACCGGCCGGGGCGCTGGCCGCCTACCTCTGGGGTCTGCACGAGGAGAGCGCAGTCCGCGGATATCGCTTCGACGCCGGGCGCATCGCTTCAGCTCACCCCAGCGACAACCCCGGCCTGCCGCCCGCGCCGATCTCCGTCACCGACGGGCAGCTTCGGTTCGAGTGGGCCCACCTGCAGAGCAAACTCGCCCTGCGCTCCCCCGAGCAGCACAGTCCGGGACCCGCACCGCAGGTCCCGCCGGCCCATCCCCTCTTCCGTGTCGTCGTCGGGGACATCGCCCCGTGGGAGCGCCCTTAGCCCCGCGCGGGACTCTTTCCTTCAGGGGTATGGGCTACCGTATCTCTCCATGAAGATCGGGGTGTTCGATTCCGGAGTCGGCGGCGCCGCGGTGGCCGCGACCCTCCGCCAGCTCATTCCAGAGGCCGAGGTCATCACCGCAGATGACCACAGGAACGTGCCCTACGGCAGCCGCACGGACCAGGAGGTCTACCGGCTGACCCGGGCAGCCATCCAGCCGCTGCTGGAACAGGGGTGCGAGGTGATCGTGCTGGCCTGCAACACCGCGACCGCCGCGGCGATCGACCAGCTGCGCAGCGACTACCCACAGACCCCGTTCGTAGGGCTGGAGCCCATGGTCAAGCCCGCCTCCGCGATGACCCGCACGGGCGCCGTCGTCGTCTGCGCCACCGAGGCCACGCTGCGCAGCGAGCGTTACCGGCGGCTCAAGGAGACCTGGGCCGAGGGCGTGACGGTGCTGGAGCCGGACTGCTCCGAGTGGGCCTCCGCGATCCAGGCCGGGGGTTCGGCCAGCGTGGACCTGGAACCGCTGCGGGAGATGGTGCGTGAGCACGGGGCTGACGTCGTCGTGCTGGCGTGTACCCACTATCACTGGCTGAAGCTGCGCGTGGAGGAAACCTTGGGTGAGCACGTGGCGGTGCTGGAGCCCTCCGATGCCGTGGCCTCCCAGATTCTGCGGGTGCTGGGCGCCGACCTGCCCTCCTGAACGCCGCCAACGGGTTTCATCATCCCTGGCGGCCATACGACCACCCTCGACACCCGCCGTTGTTTCACCGGCCCCCTCTCAGGCCATCTCAGTGAAACATCTGCGGGCCTTGACGCAGACCAGAGGGCTCACGCCCCGGTGTTGTTCCACGCCGGCCTGCCATTGCCCTTCCCCGCCCGACGCCGGGTGCACACCCCCGGACGTCATGTTCAGCGGATGCCCCGGTTCAGCGACGTATGATCGCGACATGATCGTTGTCACCACAGACACTGTCCCTGGCTACCGGGTGGATGCAGTCTATGGAGAGGTCACGGGGGTGACGGTTCGGGCCCGCAACGCGTTCGCGAACTGGACCGCCGGGGTCCGCTCCACCTTTGGCGGTGAGGTTCCGGAGTTCACCGAAGCGCTGCTCAATGCCCGGCAGGAGGCGGTGGGCCGGATGGTCTACGACGCTCAGCAGCGCGGGGCAAACGCCGTGCTCGGGATGCGCTTTGAGACCTCCGAGATCAACGGCTGGACCCAGATCTGCGCCTACGGCACCGCGGCCGTGACGCTTCCGCTGGCCCAGGGTGAGAACGGGGCCACCGGACAGTCCGCCTACATGGCCCGCCAGAGCAGCCAGCATCAGGGCAACCACGCGCCCATCGACTTCCAGGCGCAGCAGCCCCCGCGCAGCTGAGCCGGCGCACGGGGCTGGACCGAATCGATTCCGGTATGGCCGAAGAGCATGTCGAGGAGTTCCGGCACCGCGGCTGGACCATGGTGTACTCCCGCACAGGCCTGCGGAGCGGGCCCGGTGTGGTCCTAGTGCACGGAATCGGCATGGGCCGCAAGGTCTACACGGACCTCGCTGCTGAGCTGGGCCGTCACATGAGCGTCTACTCGGTAGACCTTCCAGGATTCGGGGATTCCCCCGAGCCCAGCGCGGCTGCCGATATTGCCACCACGGGAGATCTCATCGCGGAGTTCATTCGCTGGGCTCCGCTGAAGAACCCCGTGCTGGCGGGCCATTCCATGGGCGGACAGGTCGTGGCCGAGGCCCTGGCCAGGCATCCCGAGCTCAGCAGCCGGGGGCGTGCTCATCGCTTCCGCGGTCAACCGCGCCGAGCGCCACGCGGCCCGGCGGGCGCTGCGCATGGTTCAGGACCTCAGCGGGGAAAGCCCCAAGGTGCTGGCCCTGGGCACCCTCCACTATCTGAAGGCAGGCCCACGCTCGTTTGTGCGCAAGATGCGACACTGCTGAACCACCGGCTTGAGGAAACCTGCCCGAACATCAGCGCCGAGGTGCTGGTGCTCGGCGGCGAGAAGGACCGGGTGTGTCCGCGCGCCTGGCTGGAGGAGATCACCGAGCTGCTGCCCCACGGGCGCCTGGAGGAAATCCCCGGACGCGGGCACGAGGCCGTGATCAACACCCCTCAGCCTGCCGCGGACCTGATTCTGGAGCACGCACGCCTGCGCCCGCCGGCGCAGTGAACACAACCGTCGGCGGGCGCAGGGGTTGAAACCGTCGGGGGCGATGCTCCTAGGCGGCGGCCTTCTTCCGGCGCGCGGTTTCCACGGCCAGGGTGAACTCGCGCTCCATCTCCGCGTTCTCCCGGTAGGTGAACCGGCTGACGACGACGGCGACGACCACGTTGGCGATGAAGCCGGGGATGATCTCGTAGAGGGAGGCGCCGAAGATCTCGGGCCCGTAGGAGGACCACAGGAACACGGTCGCGGCGCCCACCACCATGCCGGCCAGGGCGCCCCAGTTGGTCAGGCGACGCCAGAACAGCGACAGCAGAATGACCGGACCGAAGGAGGCGCCGAATCCGGCCCAGGCAAAGGCCACGAGCTCCAGGATGGTGCCGCCGGGGTTCAGCGCCAGCAGGGTGGCGATGATCGCGACGACGAGCACGCAGACACGACCCATGAGCAGCAGCGCCTTCTGGGAGGTGGTGCGTCCGAAGACCTGGTAGAGGTCCTCCACGAAGGCCGAGGAGCTGACGATGAGCTGGCTGGAGACGGTGCTCATGATGGCGGCCAGCACGGCGGCGAAGACGAAGCCGACGATGAGCGGGTGCAGCAGGATCTGGGAGAGAGCCAGCACCACGTGCTCGGGGTTGCCCAGCTCGTGCTCAGTGTTGTTGAAGTAGGCGATGCCCACCAGACCGGCCGCCACGGCGCCGGCCAGGGAGAGGATCATCCAGCCGATGCCGATGCGGCGGGCCGCGGTGGCGGAGGCGGGGTTGCGCAGAGCCATAAAGCGGACGATGACGTGGGGCTGACCGAAGTAGCCCAGGCCCCAGGCCAGTGCGGAGACCAGACCGATGACGGTCGCTGCGGTGAGCGTCTCGCCGCCGATCAGGGACAGACGCGAGGGATCGACGTCGCGGATCACGGTGACGGCTTCGCCGACGCCGCCGAGGGAGAACAGGGCGATGATCGGCACGATCAGCAGGGCAAAGAGCATCATGCCGCCCTGGACCACATCGGTCAGGGAGGCGCCGAGGAAGCCGCCGATGAGCGTGTAGAGCAGGGTCACTCCGGCCACGATGAGCATGCCGGTCACGTAGGGAGTGTCAAAGGCCAGGCGGAAGAACTCGCCTCCGGCGACCATCATGGAGGAGACGTAGAAGGTGAAGAAGACCAGCACGATCACGCCGGAGGCCACGCGCAGCAGGCGGGAGCTGTCGTGCAGGCGGTTCTCGAAGAAGCTGGGAATGGTGATCGAGTTCTTGGCGACCTCCGTGTAGGAGCGCAGTCGCGGAGCCACCAGGCGCCAGTTCAGGTAGGCGCCGATGGTCAGACCCACGGCGATCCACGCCTCGATCAGGCCGGCCAGGTAGATCGCACCCGGCAGACCCATCATCAGCCAGCCGGACATATCCGAGGCGCCGGCGCTGAGCGCTGCAGCCCAGGAGGGCAGTTTGCGGCCGGCGAGCATGTAGCCCTCATGGTCCGTGGTGCGGCGATAGGCGAAGATCCCGATGGCGACCATCACTGCGAAGTACAGGATGAGCGCAAGGATGAGGTAGGACTGATCGGACAAGAAAACCCCTTCAAGGTGCCTCAGTGGCGTGACGGTGACCACAGCACTGTAGTCGCTTCGCGGTCCCCTCGCATGTCGGCAGGCGGAAAGGATGTTCCGGTGGACGAGCAGACCCATGAGCATGTCCGCGAGCTCATCGCCTCCGTGCCGGCGGGACGCGTGGCCACCTACGGCGACATCGCCGCCCTGGCGGGCCTGTCCACACCCCGGCTGGTGGGCCGGGTGCTGAAGGAGGACGGGTTTGATCTGCCCTGGCACCGGATCCTTCCGGCCACCGGGGTGCCCGCGGCGCATCTGCGCACCGAGCAGCTGGAACGGCTCCGCGCTGAGGGAGTACTGGCCGAGGGCAGCCGCGTGGACATGCGCCGCTACCGGTGGCAGCCTTAGCACCAGTCTGCGGTCGCCCCCACAACGCAAGAGGCGTATAGTGGACAGAACAGGGACATCCTAAGGACACCGCAAGGGGTGAGGAAGATGCCCGATCAGAACCTCATTGATCCGCATGCGCTCAGCCGCACCAAGGCACATAATCGTTCCGTTCAGCTGAGCACCGAAGACATCACCTCTGAGCTGGTGCGCGTTCTCGGCAGGCAGCTGCTCGCGTTCATCGTCGGCAAGGACCCTAAGAGTCTGAGCCGCTGGGCGGCCGGTACTCACAGTCCCAAGGATCGCGAGGAGAAGATTCTCCGCAACGCCTACCAAGTCTTCGCACTGCTTGATCCAGTGGAAAGCGATCACACCATCCGAGCATGGTTCATGGGCATGAATCCCCAGCTGGATGACGAATCCCCTGCCGAAGCCCTGTCAGAGGAGCGCTTCCGCGACGTCGCCACTGCAGCTCGTTCCTTCGTCAACGGTGGCTGAGCCGAAGCTCGTCGACGCGCCCGTCACGCTCTGGCGCGTCGGCCGTCACCCGAATCCTCTGAACTTCTCCAGGCTCACCGCCACCGACGCTGAGAACCCGCGCGGCGGCAACCGCTTCGACGTGCCCGGCGGAGGGGTCCTCTATGCGGCCACCCGCCCGCAAGGCGCCTACGCGGAGACGTTGGCCCGTTTCCGGCCATCGGCCGCAATGCGCAAACTGCGGCATGAGGCGGACGAACATCTCATGGAAGCTGGAGCCGTACCGGCGGACTGGCGGACGCGACGCCGGTTGGTCAACTTCACGCTACACGCACCTCTGCCTTTTATCGATGTTGATCATCCCGCGACTCACACTGCCCTGATGAGGGCACTGTCCACCGAACTCACCGCCCTCGGACACGATGAGCTAGACATCGCCGCCCTTCGAGGCAAGGACCGCCTACTCACTCGAGCCATCGCCAAATGGGCGTTCACCCAGACCGACGACGATGGCAACCCGTGCTACGCGGGAATCCGCTACCAGTCCCGCCTCGGCGATTACGAATGCTGGGCAGTATTCGACGGTGCCGAGATCATCAACTCAAATCCCCAAGTGCTCTCCAAGACAGATAGAGAGCTTCTGGAGATCGCCCGTATCTTCGATCTCTCCATCCACTGACCCGGAGCACTTCCAGGCAAAGCGGGGATTCCCCTCATCAGGTCCGTACCCGATGATGACGGCCTGCCTCAGGTGAGATGGGCGTGCTGGCGGATCCAGGCGTGCATGGCAATACCGGCGGCGACCCCGGCGTTGATGGAGCGGGTCGAGCCGAATTGGGCGATGGACAGCGTGGCCTGTGCCGCCGCCCGGACCTCGTCGCTCAGCCCCGGCCCCTCCTGACCGAAGACCAGCACGCACCGGCGCGGCAGATCATAGGTCTCCAGCGGAACGGAGTCGGGAAAGAGGTCCACGCCGAGGACCGGCACGCCGGCGTCGTCGGCCCATGCCACAAACTCCTCCACACTGGGGTGGTGGCGGACGTGCTGGTACTTGTCAGTGACCATTGCACCGCGGCGGTTCCACCGCTTTTTCCCGATGATGTGCACCTCTTTGGCGAGGAACGCGTTGGCGGTGCGCACCACGGTGCCGATGTTGAAGTCGTGCTGCCAATTCTCGATGGCCACGTGGAACTCATGGCGGCGCGCATCCAGATCCGCCACGATCGCCTCGTGCTTCCAGTACCGGTACTCGTCGACGACGTTGCGCCGGTCGCCCTCGGTGAGCAGGCGGGGGTCCCAGTGCTCGCCCTCCGGCCAGGGGCCTTGCCAGGGGCCCACCCCCACTTCGCGCTCCGCCGGTGGCTCCCCTGCCGGACCGCTGGAGGCGCTCTCCTCGGGCGGCGTGTTCTGAGTCTGCATCGCCTAAGAGCCTAGCGCTGCTTGTCGCGTCGATGCTTCACGCGCGGGCGCGGCCGGCACCGGAGCCAGCCCGGAAAGTGTGCCGAAACTGCGGTTTCGGCCCCTGAATCGGCCCTCACGCTGCAGTTTCAGCACACTATCTATGGGAACAGGGCCGCGGACGACCGAGGGACGCCGAGCCCAGGGCAGCCGGCGCGCCCGAGTCCGCTCGCAGGACGGCGAGGCCACAACCGGGACTCCGCGGCAGGAGCTTCAGTACAGTGGGCCCATGGGTGAGATCGCCAATCCACTGGAACAGCTCAGCCTGGCCACACTTCGGCAGCGGACCTCCGCCAAATGGCGCACCTACCCCGCTGACGTCCTGCCGCTGTGGGTCGCCGAGATGGATGTGCCCCTGGCAGAACCGGTGGCCGATGCCCTGCGCCGGGTGATCGAGCTCGGCGACACGGGGTACCCCGCCGGCACCGCCTACGCGGAGTCCCTGGCGAGCTTCGCCTCGCGTCGGTGGGGCTGGAGCCCCGATCCCTCTCTCATGCGCCCGGTGCCCGATGTGATGCGCGGGGCCGCTGAAGCCATCAAGGTTCTCACCAGTCCGGGCGACGCCGTCGTCGTCAACTCCCCGGTGTACCCGCCGTTCTTTGTCTACACCCAGACCGAAGGACGCCGGGTCATAGAATCCCCCCTCACACCCTCCGGCCGACTCGACCTGGACGGGCTGGAGAGGTCCTTCTCTGAGGCGCGGACGACGTCGTCCTCTGTGGTCTACCTGCTGTGCAGCCCCCAGAATCCCACCGGCGCGGTGCACAGCCGCTCCGAGCTGGAGGCTGTGGCCGCCCTTGCCCGGCGCCACGGTGTCCACGTGGTGGTCGACGAGATCCACGCCCCGCTGGTTCCGCCAACGGGGGCAGCCGGGATCGGCCCCACGGGCGCGGCGGACGGACCCGAGTTCGTGCCCTACCTGAGCGTGGATCCGCACGGGATCTCACTGATGTCGGCCTCTAAGGCCTGGAACCTGCCGGGGCTGAAGGCCGCGCTGCTGATCCCCGGCGAGGAGGCCGCCCCGTACGCGCAGGCCCTGCCCAAAGAGCTGCAGTACGGCCCCAGCCACGTGGGACTGCTCGCCCAGACAGCGGCCTACACCCACGGGGAGCCGTGGCTGGATGCGCTGCTGCAGGGCCTGGCCGCCAACCGGGAGCTGCTGGCCTCGCGTCTGCCGGAGCTGCTGCCCGCCGTGGAGTGGACTCCCCCGGAAGCGACCTACCTGGCGTGGCTGGACTTCACCGCATACGGGTTCGACGACGCCCCCACCCCGGGCATCGAAACCCCCGCCGTGGATACCCCCGCACCCGAGTCCTCCGCCGAGGCGGTCGCACGGCGGGGGCCAGCGCGGTTCCTGCTGAAGGAGGCCAAAGTGGCACTGACCGCGGGGCACCCGTTCGGCACGGGCGGGCAGCGCCACGCGCGGCTGAACTTCGCCACCTCCCAGGAGATCCTCACCGAGGCGCTGGAGCGAATGAGCCGAGCGCTGAGCTCCCGGCTATGATCCATTCTCGTGACTGATACCGAGGTCTTCATCCACGACGCCGAGCCACAGGACATGCCCGCCGTCGCCGAGATCATGACGCACTACGTGGAGCACAGCGTCATCACCTTCAGCGAGGAGCCTCCCAGCGTGACCTACTGGGAGGAGCAGCTGCTCGCCAAACAGGCCGGCGGCCACCCCTTCCTAGTGGCCGAGGCCGACGACGAGGTGCTCGGCTTCGCCTACGTCAGCCCCTGGAACCCGAAGTCGGCGTACCGGCACACGGTGGAGAACACCATCTACCTGCGTCCAGGAACCGGCGGCCGGGGTCTGGGAACCTCGCTTCTGAGGGTGCTCATGCAGCGGTGTGCGGCAGCCGGGCACCGGCATATGATCGCCCTGCTCACCGACGACGAGTCGACCCGGGCCTCCTACGCCCTGCACCAGCGCTTCGGGTTCACCGAGATCGGCCGGCTCCGCGACGTCGGCATCAAGCACGGTCGGTCCCTGAGCGTGATTCTCATGCAGTGCACGCTGTCTGCTCCCCAGCCGGCAGCCGGCGACGACGTCGGCTGATCCGCTCGTCAGAGCAGTCCCTCCAAGGGGCCCGCCTCCTGCAGCCCCTCCAGAGCGTTGAGTCCGAGGAAGAGTCCCACCAGGAACAGAATCAGGGCCACGGTGCCGTTGGCGTGCCGGCTCAGGAACACCTCGAGCTTCTTCAGCGGCTCCTCCAGCAACCGGCGAGCCAGTACTCGTGCGGCCAGCAGCACGAGGGCAGGGGTCACCATGACCAGGCAGTAGAAGAGGATCAGGGCACTGGAGAGCGGCATTCCCGGGTCCTCGGCGGCCACAAACCCAATACCGGCCAGGTACGGCAGCAGGGTCGCGATCTCCAGACCCACCGCGGCCAAAGCCAGTGCCAGCAGTGCCGCCACTCCCCCGCCGGCGCCCTCGCCCACGGCCCGTTCCCGGAACCGCTGGACGCGGCCACTGCTGCCGCGGGCCTCCTCGCGCTGGCGTTTACGTTCCTTACCGGCCTGAGTCATGGGGTCCAGCCGGAGGCTGTACCAGATGAGTCCCGCCGCCAGCACCGCCTGCCCTACCAGGAAAAGCGAGGACTCCCGAGCCTGGTTGAAGGCCTCCAGCATCTGGTCCCCCACCAGCAGCAGACTGCCCAGCAGCACCAGCCCGATGACGGCATAGGCCCCGGCAACCACCAGCAGATAGAGCAGCACGCGGCCGGCCCGCAGACGCCCGGGGGCCATCAGCAGCCAGATGGGAATGAGCAGGGTCCCGAAGCTGGTGGAGTCGATCAGCGCCAGCACCGCCAGCACACCCACCACCGCCCACAGCGACTCTGCGCCGGGCATCCCGCCCAGGAAGTTCCCACTCATCGGGTTCCCATTCAGCGGCAGCATCTCGATCATGCCCACCAGCCTCGCCCGTCCCCGCCGGGGCGGACATCGGCCGAAGGATCGAATCCTGCACATCGTGTCGTCGTCGTTCTCCATCCTTGGATGGAGGCTCGCAGGGAACGTATGTGGTCGAATGTCAAAGGTGAACACCATGCGTCGTCAGCTGCAGCAGCACCTCACCGTGGGGCTTGCGGTGCTGGTCCTGGCTGCGGGCTGGGCTGGAGTCTGGGAGACCGCGCCCTGGTGGCAGGCACTCGGAGTGACCCCGCAGACGTGGTGGCACCTGGGACCGCTGGCGCTCATGGCAGGTGCCATCGCCCTGCGGTCTCGTCGCCCCGCCCTGGCGTTGGGGCTGGGTCTGCTCATTGTGCTGCTGGACTTAGGTATCGGACCGAATATTGGGATCCTGCTGTGCCTGACCGATCTGATCTACGGGCTGGGCATCCGTGCGGCGCCGCGGACGGTGCGCGTGGTGGAGGGGCTCTTCGCGGCGGTGACCGTGGGGGCGGTCATCCTCACCGCCGCCACCGGCGGGGATGCCTCAGCGATGCTCAATGCTGCGCTCATCGGGGTCGCGGTCTTCATGGTGCCGCTGTGGTGGTCGGCCGAGGTCAGGCGCGGTTATCCCCTGTGGCAGGACAATGACGCACGGGCGCAGCTGGAGGCTGAACGGCACGCTGCGCTGACCCGTGAGCATGAGCTCAAGCGCCGCACCGCCGTGGAGGAGGAACGGCGCCGCATGGCCCGGGAGCTGCACGATTCAGTCTCCTCCCACGTCTCGGCGATCGCGCTGACCTCCGGGGCAGTGCTCAACGCTCCCGCACAGGCCGATCGCGACCGCCGCGCTTTGGAGACCATTCGCACCACCTCGGTGGAAGCCCTGGAGCAGCTGCGCGACATGGTCCAGCTGCTGCGCAGCCAGCAGAGGCAGGCCGAGGAGGAACCCGGCGAGCGCGCCGGTCAGCACCACCCCGGAGAGCAGGACTATGCCGAGCTGCTGGCCGATGCCACCTGGGAGGACGTGGTGGAAAGGGCCCGGAGGCAGGGGCTGCAGCTTAGGGTCGACGGTGATCCGCCCCGGCACCTCTCCCCCGGGCTGCACCACGTGCTGCTGAGGGTCCTGCAGGAGTCGCTGACCAACGCGCTCAAGCACGGAGACGGCACCGCCCATGTGCAGGTGAGTGCCGGACCGGCTTCCCGGAAGCAGCGCAGGATCCGCCTGCAGGTCACCTCGGGCCTGAGGCCCGCAGCGCCCCTGCCCGCCACGCTCAGGCACGACGACGGCGGACCCGGCCGCACTGCCTCAGACGACTCCGACACTGCCACCGGCACCGCGCCCCTGACCACCGGCACGGCACCTCTGGGCACGGGGACCGGACTGCTGGCCATGCAGGAACGGGTCCAGCTGATGGAGGGCCGGCTTCGCGCAGGTCCGGTGACTCTCCCGGACTCCGGAGCGCCCAGCTCAGGGACCACCGCATGGCGCGTCGAGGTGGAGCTGCCGGACCGGAAGAGCACAGCTGATCAGAGAAAGGCCGCACAGTGAGCGTAGAGACATCCCCGCAGTCGATATCCCCATCCCCGCGGATCACGGTGCTGCTGGCTGATGACCATGCCAGCATCCGCGCCGGCCTGCGCCTGCTGCTGGAGACCGCCGAGGGCATCGAGGTGGTGGGTGAGGCCGCCGACGGTGCCGCCGCGATCCGGCAAGTCAGGGCCCTGGCCCCGGACGTCGTGCTCATGGACGCCCGCATGCCCGGCACCGACGGCATCACGGCAACCCGCCAGATTGTGGCGGAGAGCTCGTGTGAGGTGCTGATGCTGACCACCTTCGACCTCGATGAAGTCGTCTTCGGTGCACTGCGTGCCGGCGCCGCCGGCTTCCTGCTGAAGTCCGTGGAGCCTGCACGGCTCATTGAAGCCATCCGGCAGGTCGCCGCAGGTGACGGCGTCATCGCCCCGGAAGTCACGCGCAAGCTCCTGGACGCCTTCGTCGCCAGCGCGGGATCCACCGACGACGACGCCCCCGACGACTCCCCGCGCCCGAGCGGCACCGCGGCCCGGCCTTCCGCTCCTCCAGCGTCCGGCGGCTCTTCCGGCACCGCGCAGCTGCGGTCCCGCATCGAGGAGCATCTGACACCGCGCGAGCAGGATGTGCTTGCTGCCCTGGGCCGTGGCCTGTCCAATGCTCAGATCGCCGAAGAGATGGTGATCAGCCTGGCCACCGTGAAGTCGCACGTCTCCAGCGTGCTGTCCAAGCTGCACCTGAGTTCACGGATGCAGGCAGCCATCTGTGCCCGCGAAGCGGGCCTGGTCTCCTCACGAAAGAGGTGAAGAACGTGTTCAGACGGTGGCGACGTCGTCTTACGGCTGCCGGCGGTATTTCCTGTGCCGGGCGGGGTGATTGAGGTAGCCACCACGACCATTGGGCTCAAGCGGATCCACTACGTCCCTGAGGGCGGTGAGCCGCGGATGCGCTGACCGTGCGCTATCACTGGCTGCTCGACGGCGAGCTTCCGGGCATGGAGGACTGATCCCGTACCGGGGCCGGCGGGGGCTCAGTCCAGTCCGAGGTCGGACTTGGAGAACGCGTAGAGGTAGGGCACCCCGGCCTCGGCCTCAATGCGCTCCTTGGCACCGGTGTCGCGGTCCACGATGACGGCCACGGCCTGAATGTCACCGCCGGCGGCACGCACGGCCTCGACCGCAGTCAGCGCCGAGCCTCCGGTGGTGGAGGTGTCCTCCAGCACCACGACCTTGCGGCCCTCCACGCTGGGGCCCTCAACCTGGCGTCCCATGCCGTAGCTCTTGGCTGCTTTGCGGACCACGAAGGAGTCCAGCGACCGTCCCTGGCCCGCGGCCGCGTGCAGCATGGCGGTACCCACCGGGTCCGCGCCCATGGTCAGGCCGCCCACGGCCACACACTCCACCCCGGCGTCGTCGAGCATCTGCAGCATGACCCGGCCCACCAGCGGGGCTGCTTCATGATGAAGCGTGATGCGGCGCAGGTCGATGTAGTAATCAGCCTCCTTACCGGAGGAGAGCGTGACCTTCCCGCGCACCACGGCCAGCTCATCGATGAGCTGCTGCAGGCGGGAACGGTCGGCGGCGGGGTCAGAGGCTGCGGTGGCGGGGGTGGAGGTCATGGGCACCATCCTAAGTGCCCTCCGGCCAGGGTTCCCGGACCGGACCCCGCCGCGGGCATCGCCAGCACGCCGTCCCACCTTCAGGGAATACTCAGGGAACATTCACCTTCCGGCAACACGGCGCTGAGTAGACTCGCTGGCATGCGTGAGATGCAGAAGACCATCATCGAAGAAATGGGCGTCAAGCCCCAGATCGATCCTGCCGAGGAGGTCTCCCGGCGCGTGGACTTCCTGGCGGACTACCTGAAGTCCACCGGGGCCAAGGGTCTGGTGCTGGGCATCTCCGGCGGCGTGGACTCCTCGCTGGCCGGCAAGCTGTGCCAGCTTGCGGTGGAGCAGCTGCGGGAAGAGGGCGCAGAGGCCCACTTTCACGCCATGCGCCTGCCCCACGGCATCCAGCACGATGAGCAGGATGCGGTCCGGGCACTGGAGTTCATCTCCCCCGACTTCACCCACACCTTCAACATCGAGAAGGCCGTCACGGGCGTGGACGTGGCCTTCGCCGAGGGCTTCGGCAGGAACCTCCTGGACTACCACCGGGGCAACGTCAAGGCTCGCCTGCGCATGATCGTCCAGTACGCGGTGGCCGGTGAGAAGGACGCCTTGGTCGTCGGCACCGACCACGCGGCCGAGTCCATCACGGGCTTCTTCACCAAGTACGGCGACGGCGGCGCCGATGTGCTGCCGCTGTTCACTCTGAACAAGCGCCAGGTCCGGCAGTTGCTGAAGCACCTGGGCGCTGACGAGAAGCTGTGGCAGAAGGCTCCGACCGCGGACCTGCTGGACGAGACCCCCGGTCAGCTGGATGAGACCGAGCTGGGCATCACCTACGACCATATCGATGACTACCTGGAGGGTCGCGAGATCCCCGAGTCCGAGGCGCAGAAGCTGGAGAAGCGCTACCTGGTGACCCGCCATAAGCGCACGGTGCCGGTGAGCATCCTTGACGAGTGGTGGCGCTGAGGCGCCGTACACCGGCGCGATTGATACGGTGGACCGCGTGCGAATTGCAACATGGAATGTGAATTCAATGCGCGCGCGGGCAGACCGCGTGGAGGCATGGCTGGAGAAGTCCGACGTCGACGTCCTGGCCATCCAGGAGACCAAGTGCAAGGACGACAACTTCCCGTGGGAGGTCTTCGAGCACAACGGCTATGACGTCGCCCATTTCGGCTTCAGCCAGTGGAACGGCGTCGCCATCGCCTCTCGGGTGGGGATGTCCGACGTCGAGCGGACCTTCCAGAACCAGCCGCCCTTCGGCAAGGGCGGGAAGGATCCCGTTCAGGAGGCCCGGGCCATCGGGGCCACATGCGACGGCGTGCGGATCTGGAGCCTCTATGTGCCCAACGGGCGCACCCGCGAGGACGAGCACATGGTCTACAAGCTCGCCTGGCTGCGCCAGCTGCGCGAGCACGCGCAGTCGTGGCTGGCTGATGATCCCCAGGCCCAGATTGTGCTGGCCGGCGACTGGAACATCGCACCCCAGGATGAGGACGTCTGGGACAATGAGTTCTTCGAGAAGAACCAGATGACCCACGTGACGGAACCCGAGCGCAGTGCCTTCCGGGAGTTCCTCGAGGCCGGTTACACCGATATGGTGCGTCCTCACGCCGAGGGTCCCGGGGTCTACACCTACTGGGACTACACGAGTCTGCGCTTCCAGAAGCGCCAGGGCATGCGCATCGACTTTCTGCTGGGCTCCCCCGCGGTGGCGCAGCGGGTCGAGAACGCGTTTATCGACAAGGACGAACGCCGCGGCAAGGGCGCAAGCGATCATGCTCCCGTCGTCGTGGATCTGGCCTGAGACCAGCCCACGCAAACAGCGGTCCGGCAGAATTACGACGGAGCCCGCCACCCCTTCACCGGGGCGGCGGGCTCTGTCGTAACGAAGTAAGTGGCTACTTCTTCTCGGAAGTGCGGATGGCTGCCACCGTCAGCTCGGTGAGGAGGCGGCCGAAGATGACCACCAGCGCCGGGATGATCCAGCTCAGCAGCACGGCTTCGAGGAAGGTCCACACGGCGAAGTCGTTGGCCATCGAGGCGCGCACGAGCGCGTCGATGATGTTAGCCAGCCACCAGATGCCGGCCAGGGCCACGATGAGGCCGAAGAAAACCTTGCCGAAGCGCTCGGCGTGCAGGGTCTTGAAGCTGAAGTCGAAGAGGGCGGAGAAGCCGTTGGGGCCCTTGTTCTGCGCCGGCTGCTGCTGGGAGTAGCCGTATCCACCCTGCTGCGGGTATCCCTGCTGGGGGTAGCCCTGCTGCGGGTACTGGGGAGCCGGCTGTCCGGGCTGCTGGGGTGCACCTTCTGGCTGCTGCGTCATCGTATTCCCTCCTGTAAGAGTCCGTATCCTGGCGGAAACTCAAGGTATTCTGCCTGCTCACAACTTACCCCACGCCCCAGGCACAATAAAGCGTCGTCAATGGCCTTCCGGGGGACTCCCAGGAAACAGAAAAGCCCCGGACCAGATGGTCCGAGGCTTTCCGTGACACCGGGTTCGTGGCTCCGACCGGCGTCGATCCGGTGACCTTTCGATTTTCAGTCGAACGCTCTACCAACTGAGCTACAGAGCCTGACTAAGAACCGGCGTCGAGCGACCCTGACGGGACTTGAACCCGCGACCTCCGCCGTGACAGGGCGGCGCGCTAACCAACTGCGCTACAGGGCCTTATTCTGTTTTGTGCCGCTCGGCACGAGGAGAAACTCTATCAGAGTTCCTCCGGCTGGTCCAAATCGTCCCAACCTGTACCCCCAACGGGATTCGAACCCGTGCCGCCGCCGTGAAAGGGCGGTGTCCTAGGCCGCTAGACGATGGGGGCCCGAACCCTCATCAGGGCTGAACGAGCAGCCCCATGGGGGAACCTGTAAAAGTCTAGTAGCACTGCGCGCGAGTCGGCAAATCCCCCAGCTTGCACACGCCACGGTCATGACAGACTGGGGCGCATGGCTTACCGCATGAGCGACGAGGAGTTCGACGACGCCGTCGCCGAGGCCCTGGACCTCATCCCCCAGCAGCTCGCTGCGCAGCTGGATAACGTAGCCATCTTTGTTGAGGACCGCTACACCCCTCAGCCCTGGGAAGACCCCCACACCACTCTGCTGGGACTCTACGAGGGTATACCGCTGACCGAGCGCGGAGCCGAGCCCTGGGCCATGCCGGATCGCATCACTCTGTATAAGGAGGCGATTGAAGCGATCTGCGAGACCCACGAGGACGTCGTCGAGCAGGTGACCATTACTGTTATTCATGAGGTCGCCCACTTCTTCGGCATCGACGACGCCACCCTGCACCGGCTGGGATGGGGCTAATAGCACAGGGTGGAAAAGAAGTCCCGGAACCTCAACCTTAAAGTAGGTTGAAGGTTGCTTGAGACCGTTTTGTGACCTTACTCCCCCGGAATCACACGGAAGTAGCCCTCACAGCTTCGTCACAGAAACGACACGAGCTATTGCCAAGGTTGCGATTGCGCAACTATCGTTACCGGCGTAGCACCACGAAGGGTCATCAGGTTTACGCGTTTCCCATCGCTAGTCGCTTCACCAGGGGTTCCCACCTTTATTCCTCCTGGAAAGCGTCTGCCTGCCTGAGGACTGCCACGGCCTGCGCACCCAAGGCTCAGACCGTGTGCGTGCTGCACAAGTGAGGAAAAGTGAGGAACTACCGTGAACTACCGTCGCAATCTCGCGGTGGCGGCCGTGACTGCCGTTGTCGTGACGACAGCGCTTGTCGGGACGACTCTGCCCGACCTGGTCGCTGACCGCGCCACCAACGCCGTTCAGGACAGTCAGGACCAGAACCTCTCCGACTCTGTGGTGGTCACCGAGCTGCCCGACATCCCCTCCGCCAAGGAAATCTCCACGGCACGGGAGTCCGCCGAGGCCACCGATCAGATGATGGCCGATATCTCCGAGCGCATCGCTCAGGCCAGCGACCGCGCCATGGAGATCGAAGTTCAGATCCAAATGGAGCACGCCGCGGCTGTTGAGCGCCAGGTGGCTGCCGACGAAGCCGCCCGCGAGGCCGAGGAGGCCCGTGAGGCCGCGGCCCAGGTTGAGGCCTCCGCAGCGGCCGAGGGCTACCGAGAGGAGGACACCTCCGCCGCCGATGTGCTGCTCTCCGACGAGGACGTGCTGGCAGAGGATGCCACCGATCAGTACCTCGACGAGCAGGCCGAACAGGAAGCCGTCGAAGCCGAGCAGGCAGCCCGTGAGGCTGAGGAGCTCGCCGCTCAGGCTGAGCGCGAGGCTGCCGAGGCTGATCGTGCCGTGCAGGCTGCCGCCTCCAACGCGGAGGAGCTGAGCACCGACGTCGACGAGGTCGGTGAGCGCCTCTACGATCTGCTGGTGGCACTCAAGGAGCTCGAGGGCTGGGAAGGCGATCTGCAGTCCTTCTTCGAGCATGTGCTGGGCAATTCAGACTTTATTGACGAAAACGGCGAGGTAGACCACGAGCAGCTGGCCTACCGCATCCAGCACCTGCGTGCTCAGGCTGAGCAGGCACGTGTGACGGATGAGGACGCTGAAGAGGCAGCCGCCGAGGCGGAGGACGAGACCGCTGAAGGCTCTTCGGAAGGCGCGGAAGGGGAAGCCGCACCTTCCGAAGAGCCCGAGGCCACCCCCTCGGCCACGCCGACTCCGACTCCTTCCGCGACGCCCACCCCCGAGCCGGAGCCCTCCGCGACGGCGACCGAGTCGGCTGAGCCGACTCCCACTCCGACGCCGACGCCGACCGCGAGTGTGCCAGCCTTCGATGAGCTCAGCTCTGATCAGCAGGCTCTGCTGACCGACGGCGCCGAGCTGGAGTCCGGCTTCAGCGGCGGGGCGCGCGACTACTACGCCCTGGTCCGGGACAACGACGGGCTGACCACTGAGTCCGGTGCCGTGAACTGGGAAGCCCTGAGCTCCCATGTGTCCTACCTGCGCTCCCAGGCCGAGCCGGAGGAGACCGCGACTCCCACCCCGACTCCGAGCCCCACCGCGTCGCCTACCCCGACTCCTACTCCCTCGGCGACGCCGACCCCGACGCCCACGCCGACCCCGACGCCCACTCCCACACCCACGCGGACTCCGACACCCACGCCGACCCCGGCACCGGCTCCCACGCCCTCGATTCCTGGCTGGAACGGGCTGAGCCAGTCGGTGCAGGATCTGCTCAACAAGGGCGCGCGACTTGAGCCCGGCTTCAGCGGGACTGGTGGCGATTACTACCGAGCCGTGCTGCGCAATCCTGACCTGACCAACGCTGACGGCACGGTCTCTCAGCAGGCCCTGCGCTGGCACGTGGACTACCTGGAGCGTCAGCACGCTCCGGCGCCCTCCCCGACGCCGACGGCAACCCGCACCACCCAGGCACCGGCTCCCAGCCCGACTCAGACGCAGACTCAGGCTCCCGCGCAGAACCCCAACCCCCAGCCGGCCTCCAGCGGCGGCGGTGGCGGCGCTGTGGCAGCCGACTGGGCCGTGGCTACCGTCAACCGCGGCGACAGCTTCTACAGCTGGGGCGGTAACGGCCCCAACGGCTTCGACTGCTCCGGTCTGACCTCTGCAGCCTTCCGCCAGGCAGGCATCAACCTGCCCCGCACCGCCCAGCAGCAGTTCAACAACGGTGGCACGCAGATTCCCTTCAGCCAGGCTCGCCGCGGCGACCTGATCTTCTGGGGCGGCAACGGAAGCATCTTCCACGTGGGCATCTACCTGGGCAACGGCCAGGTAGTGGAAGCCCTGAACCCTTCCATAGGCGTGCGTGTGGGACCGCTCCTGATGTCCAACCAGCTCAACCCCACCGCGGTGCGGCCGGGCTGATCCACGCCAGTCTCTCCAACGGGTGAGCCCCGGTGACCGTGATGGTCACCGGGGCTCACCCGTTTTCTCATGCCTGCACTGCGCCACCGGCCACCCGACGTCACCTGGCCACCGGCGTCATCGGACCACGTCACGCCTGCCCGGGGCCCGCAACCGCGGGAGTCGTCAGAGGACCGGCTGGAACTCCGCCCGGTTCTCCAAACGCTCGTCGTCGCTCTCCGGAACCACCATCAGGGGACCCTCAGCGTGCTGAATAACGCCCTGTGAGGTGGAGCCCAGCAGCATCCCGGCGAATCCGCCCCGGCCCCGAGTGCCCAGCACCGTCAGCTGAGCGGTGCGCGTCTCCCGCACCAGAACATCGACCGCGGTGCCGTCGATGACCTCGTATTCCACCGCCAGGTCCGGGTAGTGGGAGTTGATCCAGCGCCGGCCTGCCTCAAGCTTCTCCTTGAGCTCGTTGACCGCGCCGGAGTCCTCGATGTGCGTGGGGATCCACACCAGCGTGGCCCCCAGCGGGGGCAGCGCACACACCAGGCGCAGCGTGGTGCCCCTGTCCTGCGCCTCCTGCGCGGCGACCAGCGCGGCCACGCGCCCGTAGTCCGAACCATCCACACCGGCCACCACGGGCCGAGTGTCGGAGGTCCCCAACGGATGCGCTCCCTGGTCGATCAGGTCCTGGGTAGCCGCACCCGGCTCGTCATGGGCCGAGACCACCGGGATCGCTCCGGTGGCGGTGGTCACCGCGTTGGACTCCTGGGAAGAGAACTTCAGCGGCACCAGGACGGTGGGACAGTGGGCGTGGGCCGGGAGGTTCACCGACACTGATCCCAGAAGCCGGCCGAAGAACCCTCCGCGGCCCCGGGAGCCCACCACCAGAATCTCCGCGCGCTGCGAATACTCCAGCAGGACCCCGGCGGGATCACCGGATTCAATCGTGTAGTTCACCGGCCCCGGATAGTCGCGGAGGAACTGCCGGGCCTGATCCAGCACCTTCTCGGCTCCCGAGCGGAGCGTGGAGTCGTCCATCATTGCGTACCCGCCGTCCATGGAGGACGCGGCAAACGCCGGCAGCGAGTAGGCGGTGACCACCGTCAGATCCAGTCCGCGCCGGTGCGCCTCCGCTGCGGCCCAGTGCGCCGCTCGCAGGGACTGTTCCGAACCATCCACTCCGACCACGACGCCGTAGCGCTTGTTCTCTGCCGATGCTTGCGACATGCTGACCTCCCTTGGCTGTGCCCACATGGTACCCAGCCGCGGGCACCTTGACGAGGCCCTCTGCCAGAGCGGCTCGTCCCCCTCAGGCGTAGAGGGGCTGCCAGGCTCAGGCGGCGACGGTGCGCAAGATGCGTGCGGGGTAGTTGGTGGTCAGCTCCTGGACCCCCAGCTCCACCAGAGCCTGGGCGTCGCTGACGGAGTCCACGGTCCAGACCCGCAGCCGGGTGCCGCGAGCAACCCAGGCTTTGATCTCGGCCTTATGCTCCAGGGAGTACTCCACGGAGGGGCCCGCCAGGCCTGCCTGCCGGTTCCAGACCATGGACTCGGAGTCTTTGACGGTGCCGCGCATGACGGCGGCGACCACCGGCCGCAGCGCCGCGGAGAAGCGCAGGTGATGGATGCGCTTGGTGACGTGTGACTCGGTGACAGTGGTGAACAGCGCGCACAGCGCTTCGGTGGAGACCGTCTCGGCCAGGTAGCGGAGCGAACCAGGGTAGAAGCTCATAAAGGACACGTAGACGCGGTACTGACCCTGGTCCCCAGCGGGGATGGTCGAGGTTTCAGGGTCCCATCCGAAGCTCAGCAGCACCTGAAGGGCCCGCTCCTCGAGTCGGTTGCCGTAGGGCGAAGGGTGTTTGAACTCCACGGCCAGCCCGATGTCCCGTCCGGCGTCGACCAGCAGTTCCAGGGTGTCCTGCAGGGTCATCAGCTGCTGGGACGTGCTGCCGTAGTGGGCGGGAAGCCTGGGCGTCTTCCAGGAGACCACGTCCAGCGCCCGGAGCTGTGACAGCGTCATATCCGCCACGGCACCGTGACCGTTGCTGGTGCGGTTCACCGTAGGATCATGCAGGCAGATCGCCTCACCGTCCCGGCTCAGGTGCAGGTCGATCTCCAGCCCGTCGGCTCCCTCAGCGATGGCTCGCATGTAGGCCGCGCGGCTGTGTTCCGGGAAAAGCCCAGAGGCACCGCGGTGGGCGAAAACCCGGGGACGACGACGGCGGAGCCTATGCTCCGGTCCCGTTGCGAGGTCCAGGTCCTCGGGAATGGTGTGGAGCGCCGCAGCAGGGATGCGGCCCAGCGGACGTGCGTGTGTGATCGCCACGAGCCCCACGCTAGACAGGCCTGAGGAACTGCAGGCGACAAACAGGCGAAATCCGGGTGGAACACTGCGTGAACGCTCGGTGAACGTCCTTAAGAGTCCGAGCCGGAGGGCTTCAACGCCTTGTTCTGCTCAGCCTCGGCCTTGCGGAGCCTTTTGCGCTCTTTGCGCTCTTCAGCGCCCTGCGCCTTCAGCTCCTTCTTCTTCAGGCGCCGCTCCTTGCGGTCAGCGCGCTGCTTCTCTCGCTCCAGTCCGCGCTTGAAGTCCTCCACCAAGGAGGGCGGCGTCTCTTCGGGCAGTTCGCCGAAGGTCTTGTGCGCACTGGCGATGATCTGCTTGGCCAAGGCCCGGTTGGCAGTCCCGCCCACGACCGCGCCGATGCCGTAGGGCAACGCCCGGCCCACCATGGAGGTGCCCTGCCGGATGAAGAAGCGCTTGATGAACTGGCGCTTGAGTTGATCCACGATCAGCCCAGCCATGGAGGAGGACGCGGCTGCGCCGCTGGCCAGAGAGTTCATCGGCACCAGGGAGCCGTAGGGGCCGGTGCCGCGACCGCCGGCCTGATCGGAGAGCTCAGCCAGCAGCTTCCGCCCCTCCTCGCCGAGCATGATGCCCATGACCAGCAGTTTGGCCCGGTCGGGGTTCTCTGTGGTCACCCCGGAGAGCTCGGCCACTGACTGGGCATAGAGGGCGGAGAGCTCCAAGAAGCTGCTGGTGGCCAGGGTCGAGATCCCCAGGGAGGCGATGGTGCCTACTGCCGGCACGGCGGCAGTGGCACCGATGAGCGCCCCTCCCCCAGTCATGGAGCGCTTGAACTCCTTGTCCAACTGGTGAGCCAGCTGACGGTTGGTCAGGGTGGGGTGGGCCTTGCGCAGGCGCCGCAGATTCGCCAGCACGATGGGGCGCTGTACGGTCACGGCGCGGGTCAGGAATGTCTCCGCGCTCGGTGTCAGAGTGCCGTCTTCGTTGAACGCCTGCTTCGAGACCAGGGAGATGCCCTTGGTCGCGACGTAGCTGGTGGCTGCCGAACGCATGAGGGAGGACTGTCCGCCCGAGGCCTTCTTGCCCTTCTTGGGAGCCTTGCCGCCGCCGGGCCCGGTCATCGGCCCGGGGGACGGCACAGCGAGATCCTGGGACGTACGGTCGGATGCCCCGTAGGGCTGAATGCTCTTGGAGGCCATGGTCTCCACTTTAGGTGTCCGGCGCGCGGGGTGTCGACGTGCCCGCCACTTCCCCGTCCGGAGGGCCGACTACGGCTCGAGGTCTACCCAGACCAGCCGGTCGGCGGGATTGGACGTGGAGTAGGGATCCACCAAGCGGTATCCAACCTCGCCCTCGCTGGGCCAGAAGACTCCGGACTCGCTGATCTCCAGCCCCCAGGAGGGCAGGATGAACGAGGCCCGGACATCGTGGCCGCCGGACACCGCGCGCGTCGCCGTCTCATCGGTCATGGCGGTGCCGCCGGGACGAGCGCTCAGGGGTGCCTCGGTGACCGCCTCGGGGGCAGGATCCTGCACCAGCCCGGAGTCCAGCAGAACCGACAGGTCCTCCTCATCCCCGAGCGTCCCCTGCTTGGAAGCGGGCTGTCCCACGACCACGTACTCGGCGTCAGGGCTCAGGGGTCCGGTGCGTCCGTCGTCGTCGTAGATGTAGCTTCCGCGGCCGGAGAAGTAATCGGCGATCATGCGTCGCTTGTCATTGCCGCGGTCCACGTCGATCTCCTCGGCCACGGGAGGTGTGGCCACGGAGTTGGCGATCACGTGGAGGGGCTCGTCGCTGCCCTCGGGGAGCACCGGCACATCCCACAGGGTGGTCTCTGCCAGACGCATCACCGACTGCTCCAGCTCGGAGTAGCGCTCTGCGGGCATCGAGCTGGAGGGCATGTCCCGCCACAGGAAGTTCTGGAAGGTCCTGATCTCGGATTCAAGGATCGGGTGCTTGGAAAAGACGATCATCCCGTACTGCCCGGGATAGGTTCCGTAGCCGATGGCGTCGGTGGGACCACCGATCACGCCGTCGCGATCGAGATCCGCGCCGGAGTCCATCCCCGAATTGGTGGGAGCGGTGAAGTAGTAGGGGTAGTCCACGCCGGACTGGTTGTTCTGTCCGATGTGGAAGTGCTGCTGCAGCGCCTGAGCGATCTGGTGATTCTCGTCGAAGCTTACGCCCGTGAGCAGCAGCACGTCCGGATCGTTCAGCTGCACGGTCTCGGCCAGGACTCGAGCCCGGGGGTCGTTGCCGGTGGCCAAGGAGGCCACGAGACCGTCTAAGGATTCGGCGGTGAGGTTGGCGTGCAGCGTGGCCACGCGCAGGTCACCTTCCGCCTTCTCTACCGTGGTGGTCTGCTCAGCGGAAGGACTCGGGGCGGGCTCCACGGGCTGGCCGGGTGCGGGGTAGGCCGAGCTGGAGGTCAGGGCGATCCCTGCCTCGTAGCTGGTGGGCGCAGCATGCGCCCCGGCTGCGCCAGTGAGGATGAGAGCACAGGCGACGACGGCGGTGACGCCGGTTCGCCGAGTTCCCCTCACCCGGTGCGCAGGCTTGATCAAGCCTTTGGGCATGCCCACTACCGTAACCGCCAGTTCAATCAAGTCAAACCAGGTCGCGGCATGAGGGAAAACAGTTATGAAGGCGTAACCCAACTGCTGCGCACCCGCGCTACGGCGTGATCTCTCATTTATCACGCATGGATTCTCAGTTCCGTCGCTAGTCATGAGCGCTTGCGCCCCCGCACTATCTCTGAACTAATAGTGTCGCTTTACTACTTGAGGAACTGACGTGCTACACGCTTCAGTTTGGGTATGCAACAGGAGGAATGTAAATGGCTTCTCAACCGGAAGCGAAGCTGAGGGACTGGTCCCTCACGGATGTGTGGCGCGGGTTGAACAAACCCGTGTTTCTCATCTCTGTGATTCTGATTCTCGGCGGCCTGGTGGCCGCCACCCTGTACGGCAACGCCGCAGGTGAGGACGCTGCCGCAGCTTTCGATGAGCTCAACGCCACCATCGTCAACAGCATCGGCTGGTGGTATGTGATCCTCGGCGCCGCCTTCGTCGCGTTCGCTCTCTGGGCTGGACTCTCCAAGGCCGGCAACATTCGGCTGGGCCGCGATGACGAGAAGCCGGAGTTCTCCCTGGGCTCCTGGTTCACCATGCTCTTCGCCGCCGGCATGGGCATCGGCCTGGTCTTCTGGGGTGTAGCAGAGCCGCTGTGGCACTTCACCTCTCCCCCGGAGGTCACCGGTGACCTGGGCGTAAACGAGGCGGGCGAACCGATCGCCGCTACGCAGTCCGCCGCTATGGGCGACGCCATGGGTCTGACCATCTTCCACTGGGGTCTTCACGCCTGGGCCATGTACGTGATTGTGGGCCTGGGCCTGGCGTACATGACCTTCCGCCGCGGTCGCCCGCTGTCCATCCGCTGGCTGCTGGAGCCGATCTTCGGCCGCAAGCTCATCGAGTCCTGGGTCGGTCACGTGATCGACATTGTCGCCATCGTCGGCACGGTCTTTGGCGTGGTGACCTCGCTGGGCCTGGGCACACAGCAGATCGCCGCCGGTCTGGGCTTCATGGGTTGGGCCGATACCGACAACGAGTGGCTGCTCACCGGCCTGGTCGTCGTCATCATGGCCATCGCCACCATCTCTGTGGTCACGGGCGTGCACAAGGGCCTGAAGTGGCTGTCGAACGTCAACATGGTGATTGCCGCGCTCATGGCCTTCTTCGTCCTGATCGCCGGCCCCACCCTGTTCCTGCTGCAGTCCTTCGTCGGAAACATCGGCGAGTACCTCATGGCCTTCCCGCAGCTGCTTTTCGAGACCGGGGCCGACTACGCCGGCACCGGTGCGGGCATCGGCGAGGACGAGGAGGGCGGCTGGACCCTGCTGGGCGGCTGGTCCGCTGACTGGACCATCTACTACTGGGGCTGGTGGATGTCCTGGGCCCCGTTCGTGGGCATGTTCATCGCCCGCATCTCCCGCGGCCGCACCATCCGCGAGTTCGTCCTGGGCGTGCTGCTTGCCCCCACCCTGGTGGGCATTGTGTGGTTCTCCATCTTCGGCAACGCTGGCCTGTGGTACCTCATCACCCGTGGTGAGGAATCCATGCTGGTGGAGGTGCTCGACGACGACGGCAATGTGGTCCTCGACGAGGCCGGAAACGCGACCTACACCGTGGGTAACGACGAATCCCTCTTCCTCCTGCTGGAGAACCTGCCCTGGACTTCGATCCTGGCAGTGGTCGCCATCATCGTGATCACGACCTTCTTCATCACCTCCGGCGACTCCGGCTCGCTGGTCACCGACGTGCTCGCCTACGGCGGCCGCACCGAGACCCCGAAGCTCACGCGTGTCTTCTGGACCGCACTGATCGCCCTGACCGCCATTGTGCTGCTGGCTGCGGCGCAGGACCCGGCGGCCTCCCTGAGGGTGCTGCAGGTGTCCTCCATTGCCGCGGCGGCGCCGCTGTCGATCGTCTACGCGTTGGCGATGATCTCTCAGATCCGGCTGTTCCTGTACGAGGGCCGGACCATGAACCGGTACGTCCGGGTCCGTCGCCACGCGACCAAGGCAGCGCTGGTGGAGACTGCTCGCGAGGCCGCAGGGACGGGCGAGGAGGCTGCCGTGCAGAAGAACCTGCTGGAGCTGCTCAACCGTCAGACCCGCTCGCTGCGCAGCATGTTCGGCAGCGCCTCAGCGACCCTGGCCGGCCTGCCGGCGTCCTCCGGCACGCGGAAGCTGGCTGAGGGCAAGGCCAGCCATGATCTGGTGATCGCGGTGGAGGACGTGCCTGCTCATGCCACCACGGTGGATGAGTCCACCGGCGTGCTCGGCTGGGACCGCTCCATGGGCTGGCGCGACCCGCTCGAGGAGGCCACCTTCGAGACTCCCGAGTTCTCCGAGTCCTACGTGGGCTGGGAGCAGGAGTCCGAGGAGTTCTTCGACGAGACGCTGGCCACCGGTACCATCCCCGTGGTGGAGCCGGAGAACGAGCCCAAGAAGAACGACGACGCCTGATCGTCTGAGTGACGCTCAGCGCCCCGGTGGCTTCCGCAAGAAAGCGGCACCGGGGCGCTTTCGTCTCTGGATAAGAGACGAGCGCTGGTGTTATCGACGGAATATCGCGCTGAAGCGACGACCACACCAGCAGCGGATGCATTCGATCCCGGGACAGACAAGGACCCCGCCCGCTGCAGGCTGAAGGGGCGGGGTCCTTAAACGACGGACTCATCCGGCGGGGTTGAACTCCGCGGGGTTCGCGCCGATGCGACCGTCGCGCTCCAACGCGTCAATCGCGGAAAGCTCCTCGTCAGTGAGCGCGAAGCCGAACACGTCGAAGTTCGACGCAATACGCTCCGGCGTCACAGACTTGGGGAAGAGGATGCGGCCCTGCTGCAGGTGCCAGCGGATCACCACCTGCGCCGGATTCACACCGTGCGCCTGCGCAGCAGCCTTCACGGGCTCCTCATCAAAGACCTGCCCCTGGGCTAGCGGGCTCCAGGCCTGGGTAGCAATGCCGTACTTCTCATTGGAGGCCTGCACGTCACGCTGCTGCAACAGGGGGTGGATCTCGATCTGGTTGACCGCCGGGGTGACAGAACCCACCTCGGCCACCTTGTCCAGGTGCTCAGGCAGGAAGTTGGAAACACCGATGCTTCGGGTCAGCCCCTCCTCCTTCAGCTCCTCCAGGGCTTTCCAGGCCTCGAGGTACTTCTCGTCATTCGGAGAGGGCCAGTGAATGAGGTAGAGGTCCACGTACTCCAGCCCCAGCTTCTCCAGGGAGGTGCGCAGCGCCTCCCTGGTAGTGCCGGCCTTGAAGTCCGACACCCAGAGCTTGGTGGTGATGTAGAGCTCCTCGCGCGGAATACCAGACTTGGCAATCGCCGTGCCCACGCCCTCCTCGTTGCCATAGATAGCCGCAGTGTCGATGTGGCGGTACCCGACCTCCAGCGCCTTGGCCACAACTTCTTCGGCCTGTTCGGCAGGAACCTGCCACACGCCGAAGCCAAGCTGCGGGATCTCGTAACCGTCATTGAGCTTCACAGTGGGTACTGCAGTCATGAATGCCTTGTCCTCTCGGTGAGTCAGTTGGGAGCCTTAGGCTTCCGCTCGTCTAGCAACTCGCCGGACTGCGGGTTCATTCCGCACTGGCAGGTGAACTTCCGGCAAACACGGTCACCACGCACGACGACGGCCTCCTCGCCCTGACGAGTAGGTCAGACCCCCAGACGACGGCGCAGCTCACGGGCCTGACGGCGCGAGACCTCGACCCGAGATCGCTGCCTATCCCCCATGACGAGCACCAGGGAGCCGCGGAAGTCCGGCACCAGTTCCCTGACGTAGCGCAGATTCACCAAAGAGGAACGATGCACACGGAAGAAGTGTCCGTGCAGACGGCGCTCGAGCTCGTTGAGCGAGAACGACACCAGGACCTTCTCATCAGCCAGCTTCAGCGACGAATAACCCCGCGCGGCTGAGGCGTAGACAATGGCATCCGACTCGACCAGGACCGTGCGACCGTCTTTGTGCACGGGAATGCGCACCAATGGTTCGACGTCGTCATCCTGCCTGGAGTTGGACTGCTCCCGCGTCGCCGAGTTACGGCCCTGGCTGCGCGTGTCTCTACCGTCATCAAGCCCGGTGGACTGAACCCCAGAGACAGAGCTCATGCTCAGCTCATGGCCTTCGGAGTCCAGCCGCGTGAGCAGCGCCACGGCCTCCTCCGGACCGGTCACTTCACCCAGTACCTCTACACCATCGACCCGCTCCAGCACGCGGCGTAGCTTGCCGCGGGCGAGCGGATCCGGGTCCAGGATTAACGCGGTGACCATGCTGACCACATCCGCCACGTGACTTTCAGCAGGATCACCGCACCACCGCCGGCCAGCACCAGCCCCATGCCGGGCAGCAGTCCACCCCAGGCATCAAGCTGCGCCGAGAATGCCACCAGGTTCCAGCACTGCAGCAGCACAATGGCTGCCACCACCAGTCCGGGGATGCCGGCGTGGGCAATGGCCAGTCGGCGTCGGGGAACGAATGCACCGGCGAAGGCCAGGCAACCCACCGACAGGGTGATCACCCCGGGGCCGTCGGTGCCGCGGAAAGCGAACGTTTCCCCGGTGATGTCCTGAATGAAAGGAAGGTAGACCCAGGGCAGGAAGGCGGAGACGATAAGCATCATCCCGCCGATCATCATGGGCCAGCTGCCGGGGTGGAAGACTCCCCAGCCGGAGGCCCGGCCCGCCTTGAGCCGTGCGGCGATGCCCGCGAGGCCTTTGTCTTCGACGGCGTGGGCAGAATTTTTCGAGGTCGTCGTCATGCGGCTCATTCTAGGGTGACCTGCGTCACATAATCTATTGCTGAGCGGCAACCGTTACTCAACGGCGGGTTTTCCGGGGATGAACGGTCGCTATAGCGCGATGAATGGCCGATAAACGTCTAGCTAGCCGCTAAGACCTTTCAAATGACCGTTCGCCAACTCATTTGGACCACTTGCGTCCGTTCACTTGTGATGCAGCTCACATTCAGGGTGTGCTGTGTGCACAGGCATGTCACGCCCATCAGGTGGAGATGCCGCCACGGCATTCGCGCATCGGGCGCGGATGTGACTCGCAATCAGAAGTGGATAGGAGCCTCACATGTCCGACGTGGCACATGAGAGCACTTCCAGCGGACCGCCAGGAGAGGACCTGAGCTGGCGTCGTCGCTATTGGAAGAAGAACGTGAGGATGCTTGTCATCCTCCTGGCCATCTGGGCTGTGGTTTCGCTCGGATTCGGCGTGCTGCTGATCGAGCCGCTGAACAACATTGTCATTCTCGGCTTCCCCTTGGGCCTGTGGTTCGCCCAGCAGGGATCGATCTACACCTTCGTGATTCTGATTCTGGTCTACGCCCTGTGGATGGACCGCATCGACGACGAGTTCGGAGTCTCCGAGCGCAATGGGGATGGTGAACGACTGTGAGCGATATGCAGTTCTGGACGTTCTTCTTCCTGATTCTGACCTTTGGTCTCTACATGTTCATCGCGTGGCGCTCCCGCGTGAAGGAGACCAAAGAGTTCTACGTGGCCTCCCAGGGCGTGCCCACGATCTACAACGGTATGGCAGTAGCCGCCGACTGGATGAGTGCAGCCTCCTTCATCGGCATGGCCGGCATGATCGCTTTCCTGGGATCCGACGGCTCCGTCTACCTGATGGGCTGGACCGGCGGCTACGTGCTGCTGGCCTTGCTGCTGGCCCCCTACCTGCGCAAGTGGGGCAAGTTCACGGTGCCGGAGTTCGTGGGCGACCGCTACAACGACACCGTCCGGGTGATCGCAGCCATCTGCGCCATCGTCATCTCCTTCACCTACGTGGTGGGCCAGATGACCGGTGGCGGCGTGGTCTTCGCCCGCTTCCTCGGCCTGTCGGCCGAGTGGGCCGTCGTCGTTGCGGCGGCGGTGATCTTCTTCTACGCCGTGCTCGGCGGCATGAAAGGCATCACCTACACCCAGGTGGCGCAGTACATTGTGCTCATCATCGCCTACCTGATCCCCGCCGTGGCGGTCTCTCAGGCCATCGGCGGATTCCCGATCCCGCAGGTCACCTACGGCACCATCCTGGCTGAGCTGGATGAGCTGCGCACGCAGTTCGGTCTGCACGAGTTCACCGACGCGTTTGCCGGACGCGCCGGCGGCCAGCTGGATGTGTTCCTCGTGACCGCATCGCTGATGCTGGGCACGGCGGGCCTGCCGCATGTGATCATCCGCTTCTACACCACCAAGACGGTGCGCGGCGCACGATTCTCCGCGTTCTGGGCACTGTTCTTCATCTCCCTGCTCTACCTCACGGCTCCCGCCGTGGGCGCCTTCACGAACCTGAACCTGCTGCGCACCGCAGAGGGCTCTACGGCGGACGAACTGCCCGCCTGGATCACCCCCTGGGCCGACGCCGGATATGTCACCCTCAACGCCGAGGACGGTATCATCCAGACGGTCTCCAACCAGGCCGCCTCCGGCGCCGACCTGATTGTCTCCAACGACATTCTGGTGCTGGCATCCCCGGAGATCAGTGGCCTGCCTGCCCCGATCATCGGCCTGATGGCTGCCGGCGGTATGGCTGCGGCGCTCTCGACCGCAGCCGGCCTGCTGCTGGTGATCTCCTCGGCCGCCTCCCACGACATCTACTACCGGATGATCTCCAAGGAGAAGGCTTCCGAGAAGACGCAGATGCTGGTGGGCCGCCTGGCGATGACCGGCGCGGTGATCATCGCGATCTTCGCCGGTCTGAACCCACCGGCGTTCGTGGCCCAGGTGGTGGCCTTCGCCTTCGGCCTGGCGGCCTCGACCTTCTTCCCGATCCTCATACTGGGCATCTTCTGGAAGAAGGCCAACGCCACAGGTGCAGCAGCCGGCATGCTCTCCGGTCTGATCTTCAGCGCAAGCTACATGATCTACACCCTGGAGATTTTCGGCACCGGCGCCAACGACCACGTGTTCGGCATCTCCCCGGAGGGCATCGGCACTATCGGTGCGCTGCTGAACTTCGTAGTGACCATCGTGGTTTCCAAGCTGACGGCCCCGCCGTCGGAGGAGGTCCAGGAGATGGTGGAGGAGATCCGCTACCCCGCCGGCACCCGTGCTCCCAGCGCTACCCACTAGCGCACCGGAGCCCGGCCCGGCGTCCTCCCCATCGCCTCGCGGCATGAGGCTCGCCTCACGCCCCACGGTGTTAAGACGCACTGGATAGAGGAAACAGCGGCCCCCGTTCTGCTCGTGGCGACAGACCACCGGCGGAGCGGGGCCGTCCTCGTGCGCTTGGGGTGCGCCGTAGGCTGGTGGCATGTCATCACTTCCTGAGCTGCCCCGCCGCACGCGTCTGAGCTGGTCGGGAATGACGGCGGAGCTGACTCGAGACACCCTCACCGAGACCGGGGTGGTGCTCACCACAGGCACTCCGGAGGCCGGAATGGCGGAACAGTCCCACGTGGAGATCGCCGATCCCGGGTTTCTGCTGCATGACTATCTGCGCCGGATGCGCTCAGTGCTCACCGCCCTGAGGTCTTCGGCGGCAGCCGACTCCCGTGCAGCCCCCGGTTGGCCTGAGTCCGTGCTGCACCTGGGCGCCGGAGCCCTGACCCTGCCACGATGGTTCCAGTGGTGGCGCCCCTCAGTGCGCCAGACCGTGGTGGATATTGAGCCTGAGCTCGTCGAGTTCGTGCTGGAGCACCTGCCCATGCAGCCGCATCCGCGCAATGTGGTCGCTGATGCCGCCGAGGTTCTGGCACCCGGTGGCGCGCTCTCCCAGGAACGGTTCGACGTCGTCGTCGTGGATCTGTTCAATTCCTCGCAGGCGCCGGCTTCCCTCACCTCGCGAGAGTTCTTTGCCCACGTGCTGAGTGCGGTGAGCCCGGAGGGAGTCATGATGGTGAACTTCGGTGACGACGCCGATATGGGCTTTGCCCGCGGGATCACCCGCACCATGCTCGCCGCGGCCGAGGAAGCCTCTGCGCGGAACAGCCACGCGCACCACGACGGCAGGCCCACCACGCTGGTCAGCGCACCCGGCTCTGTGCTTGCCGCACGCGAGGAAGGCAATCTGGTCTTCGCATTCTCGCGCCGGGGCTTTACCGAGCAGCAGTTGCAGATGATGTGGGCAGCGGGCCCGCACCCCGGGGAGGTGCTCTCCGGTGAGGAGCTGCACGCCTGGGCCGGCTAGTTCCTAGTCCGAGAATTCCATCGTGAACGCCGGGGGCAGGGCGAGATCAGCTAACGGGCGCCGTCGATTCTGAGACCCTCCGGGGTCCAAGACCTGGGCATCCAGAGTGTGAGATGCCGTTAATGTGATCGTCACAACAGGGCTATGCTGATCCCCTGAACTGCTGACCGCACCCCGGGACCCATCGGATCTGCCCACCACGTACCTGCCTGACGGCGTCGTGCGGGGCGCCGTGGCGGTGCCCGATCTGGAGGAAGAGATGTCTGCGAGCACTGACGCAGCACCCAAGTTCCGCATCCGCGAGAGCTTCTCGGGACGCACCGCGTTCATTCTGGTGGCCATGGGCTCGGCCGTGGGGCTGGGCAACATCTGGCGCTTCCCCTACATCACCTATGAGAACGGCGGCGGCGCCTTCCTCATCCCCTATCTGATCGCCCTGCTGACCGCCGGCATCCCCATTCTTCTGCTGGACTACGCCATCGGATACAAGTTCCGGGGCTCCCCGCCGCTGGCCTTCAAGCGTCTGCACCCCAGTGCCGAGGTCATCGGCTGGCTTCAGGTAGGCATCTGCTTCCTGATCGCGGTCTACTATGCGGCCATCATTGCCTGGGCGGCCATGTACACGTGGTTCTCGCTGAACCAGGCCTGGGGTGACGACGCCGCCGGCTTCTTCTTCGGCGAGTACCTGCAGTACGACGAAGGTGGCGCCGGAGGCACCGGTATCTCGCTGGACTTTGTGGCGCAGGTGGGCTGGCCGCTCATCGCGGTCTGGGTCCTGGTGCTGGTGGCCCTGGCCACCGGTGTGCGTAAGGGCATCACCATGGCCTCCATGATCGGGCTTCCGGTCCTGGTGCTGATGTTCGTGGTGCTGGTGGGGTACTCCCTGACGCTCGAGGGCGCTGCCACGGGACTGAACGCCCTGTTCACTCCCGACTGGTCAGCACTGACCAGCGGCACCGTCTGGATTCAGGCCTACGGCCAGATCTTCTTCAGCCTGTCGGTGGGCTTCGGCATCATGATCACCTACGCCTCGTACCTGAAGCGCAAGTCCAATGCCACCGGTTCCGGTCTGGTCGTGGGCTTTGCGAACTCCTCGTTCGAGCTTCTGGCAGCCATCGGCGTCTTCGCGGCCCTGGGCTTCCTCGCGCTGGCTCAGAGCACCGCGGTCGGGGAGGTCGCCGACTCCGGTCTGGGCCTGGCATTCATCGCCTTCCCCACGATCATCTCCGAGGCCCCTGCTTCCGCTCTCGTGGGCGTGCTCTTCTTCGGTGCGCTGACGCTGGCGGGCCTGACCTCGCTGGTCTCCATCCTTGAGGTCGTCGTCTCCTCCGTCAAGGACAAGACTGGCTGGTCCCGCCCCGTCTCGGTCGCGGTGGCCGGCGGTGCCGCGGCCGTGCTGTCGGTGGTGCTGATCGGTGGCGTCTCAGGCGTGACGATCCTCGACGTGGTCGATGCCTTCTCGAACAACATCGGCATTGTGATGGGCGCCTTCCTTACCGTGCTGCTGGTGACCTGGGTCTACCGCAAACTCGACACTCTCGCCAATGCGCTGAATGCCTTCGGTTCCTTCAAGGTGGGGCCGATCTGGAAGTTCTTCATCGGTATCGTGCTGCCGGTGGTACTGGGCATCCTGCTGGTGATGGACATTGTGGACAAGGTGCGCGAAGGCTACGGCGGCTTCGACACGTGGGTGGTGACCACCTTCGGCTGGGGCGCACTGGCTGCAGTGCTTGTCGTCGCCGTGGTGCTGAGCTTTGTGCCCTGGCGCAGCGGTTCCGCCATGCATATGGAAGACCCCGACCGTGACGAAGCAGGAAAGGAGACCGTCTGATGGAGACGCCTGCGATTGTGATGATGGTTGTGGCACTGGTGACGGTTTGGGGCAGCCTGATCGCCTCGATCATTCACCTGGCACGCTCCCCCGAGGAGCACTGACCCTCAAGACGCGGCGTGGGCCGCCGGGAGCGTCGCGACGGGCTGCCGGAGGATGGTCCGCAGCTTCTGCGGGACCGTTCTGCGAGGGTCACTGAGATAGATCTCGTGGTGCCTGCCAGGCATGCTCAGCCCCCGAGCGGGGATCGCCTTCTGATGCATGGCGGCCAGCACCTCAGCCTCGTCGTCGTAGGGACCAATGTGCAGGGTCTGCACGGCAGTGCCCTCAAGGAGGAGCTCCCAGCGGACCTCCTCCAGCAGCGCCGGAGCCTTCTTTCTGCGGACTTGCTCCAGTGCAGCCGTCACGCCGGGGGGAGTCGCGCAGCATCGCCTGACCCAGCAGCGCCACCCATGTCAGGAGAACCCCCGCCCAGGCCACCAGCATCACCATGGCCCCGGAGAGTCCGATCAGGGCACTCGCGCCAACCAGGCCTCAGACTCATACTTCTCGCGGGCGAGTTCCTCGGCGGCACGTCGAGTCGGCTCATCCAGGTCCACATGACGCAGCCCGTAGCTGCCGTCGAAGGTCTTCAGCATCGCCTCCACCACCTTTACCCGGGTCAGCCCGGTCTGGGAACGGATGGGGTCCACCCGCTTACCGGCACTGATGTGGCCCTTATCGGAGAGCTTCTCCCTGCCGATGCGCAGGATGTCCATCATCTTGGAGACGTCCATGTCGTAGGACATGGTCACGTGGTGCAGGACCGCCCCGTTGGAGAACCTCTTCTGGGCGGCTCCGCCGATTTTTCCCGCCGGGGAGACGATGTCGTTGATGGGCACGTAGGAGGCATCGACGCCCAGCTCCTTCAGGGCGCGGATGATCCAGGCATCCAGATAGGCGTAGGACTCCACAAAACTCATGCCTTCGACCAGCGTGCCCGGCACGTAGAGCGAGTAGGTGATGGTGTTGCCTGGTTCTACAAACATGGCCCCGCCCCCGGAGATGCGGCGCACCACGGTGGTGTTGTGGCGAGCTGCCGCCTCCAGGTCTACCTCGTTGGACAGCGACTGGAAGGACCCGATGATCACGGCGTTGGAGGCCCATTCCCACACACGCAGAGTGGGGTCGCGCTCACCGCTGCCGACCTGGCGGGCGATGACTTCGTCCAAGGCCATCTGCATGGCGGGGTGCTGCTCGCCGGTGTCGACGAGTTCGAAGTCGTGGTCATGCCAGCTGGAGCTGCGGTTCAGAGCGCGCAGAACAGTGATGGCTACGGCATGGGCATCGAATCCGACCATCACCGCGTCACCCCGGGCCTGCTCCACGGCGTACTCAAAGGTGGCGGCTGGCGCATCCGCGGGGAGCCCTTCCAACGCGTCTGACATGCGCCCGAGGGCGTCTTCAGGTTCGAGGAAGAAGTCTCCGGAGAGCCTGACGTTGCGGAGGCGCCCCTCCTCGACGTCGACGTCGGCCACTATGAGCTTGCCCTCGGGGACTTTGTATTCACCATGCACGTCTGGCTCAACGCCCCGGAGTGTGGTTTCCTTCCGGGATCCTCCTTTCAGGATGCAGATCCCTGGTCTGGGCAGAGCTCTCGGGTGTTTTTCTCAGCGACGGGCCGCACGGGGCCTGCGCGCCATGCCGAGGGCCGCGCCTCGGCCCCGCCGGGATCCGCGATAGGCATGTCGCCTGGTCGCAGCGAGAAACGGCACGGGCGCTAAGTCGGGCAGGTTGACCAGGTAGGGGTCAAAGGCGAGGTCACGTTCGACGACGGCGCCCACGTGCAGGCGCCCCACCGCGTGCCAGGCGCCACCGCGTCGTTCCTCCAGCAGAAGCTCCAGGGCCGCGTTGCCGGCGAGCGCGGCGGCGGTCTGAGGGGAGGCTCCGGCGTCGTCATAGAACCGTGGGCGCAGGCCGAGCATCACTGTCTGGCCCTGCGCCCGATAGGGCAGGACGGTGCTGTACGGCTGACTCCTCCACCCCCGGGACGCGGCAGGCAGCATCCGTCGCCATCCTCGACGGCCAACCGTGGAGGTGAGAATGTCGATCGGATCGTCGCTGTCTGGGCGCAGCCGCAAGGCGATGCCAAGAATGTCGGGGGCTTCGCCAGGTGTTCCCAGCCCCTTGGAGAGCCGGACCAGCGCGGGGAGCTCGGCCGGACCTCCTAAGGCACGCACCGTGGGCGAGCCGGCGTCGTCGAGGTGGAGTTTTCCCTGGAACACCTCCCCACCGCGGTGGACGGCACGCCCTGACCGCAGCTGAGCGACTAGGGTGAAAGTCGGTTCGATCAGGCGAGGCAGCGGGATCCATCGAGCAGCGTTCATCGGCGCACCTTAGAAGTAGTCGACTGTCCGGCCACCCTACGGCGGGAGCCTGGGCGCAACGTGAAACTTGATCATCGTGCCGTGATCACCGCGCAGGGCAGGGGACCTCGTCGCGCTGGGGACACTTCTCGCGGGCTTCTTCCGTCGGCGGTCCCTGCTGGTGCCGCGACAGCTCCACGACCCCGTAGACCGCACAGGCCCCGGCCACCACGAACACCGCTGACCCCCAAGCGGGGAGCTCGCTGCCCTCCCCCAACAGGTACAGGCCGACGGCGACCGCTACCGCTGGGTCAATCACGGTCAGCCCCGCCACCACAATGTGGGGCCGGCCCACGGCATGGGCTGCTTGGACGAAGTATCCGCCGACCACAGTTCCCGCCACGAGGACCAGGCCGTGCACCACGATGCTCACATCAACCGACCCGGTCTGGAACGTGCTGATCATTGATTTGGCGAGCGTGACCACCAGGCCATAGATCACTCCGGCGGCGGCAACGAAGTAGAGCACCCCGACTCGTCTGATGCGGCGCAGCACCAGTGAGACGAGCAGCGCCGCGGCCAGCACTGCGCCCAGCATCACTGAGAGCGTCAGGGAATGCTGTCCAGTCACGGGGCGATTCGAAGTGAAGGCGACTGCCACCATGACAAAGACCACCACGCCGGTAACACACAGGGACATGGCATACACGGCAGCGCGCGAGGTGCGGACCCCGTGCGTGCGCGCGTGAAGCAGTGTGGAAACCACCAGGGCCAGCACTCCCAACGGCTGCACTACGGCCAGGGGAGCCAGGGCCAGCGCGAGGATTTGAGCCAGCACCGCGCAGCACAGCAGCACCGTGCCGAACAGCCAGACGCGACTTCCCAGCAGGTGCCGGATGCTCAAAGCTGTGAGCGATCTGCCGTCGTCGTCGCCCGGTACTGCCAGGGAGCCCACGCCCTTGTGCTGATAATGCGCGCCCAAGGACATCAGAACTGCCCCGCCAATGGCCACGGCGAGGCCTCCCAGCAGCGGCAGGCTCTGCAGGGATTCCTGACCCGGGAAGAGCGACATGGAGATCAACACCCCTCTCCGGGACGCAGGGTCCGATCAGACGAGGCTGGCAGTACGGTCATAGAGGTGCTCGTACTGAGTGAGGACATGGTGGGAGTCGTGCTGGGCCGCCCTGCGCAGTGCAGCCTGCATGTACCGCTCATACTCGGCGGCCGAGGCCTGAAGGATGCGGGTGATGCCGGTGCTGAAGCTCGCGGGGTCATCGACTGCGGCGCGGAACCCCTCGACACCGTCGGTCACCAGATGCGGGAGGGCCATGGCATCGGCGACGACGGCGGGGGTGGCTGAGGACAGCGCCTCCAGTGTGGCCAGGCTCTGCAGTTCGGCGGGTGAGGGCATGACGAACACGCTGGCCTGGTGATGGAGTCGCACCAGTTGATCGTCGGAGACCAGCCCGTGGAACCTGACGTCGGAGGCAATGCCGAGGGAGCGTGCGCGCTGTTCCAGGCCCTCGCGTTCGGAGCCTTTGCCCACGATGTCCAGGGTGGCGCGCTGACTCTGTCTCACCAGGGCGAAGGCCTCCACAAGAGTGTGCAGGTTCTTCTCCCGGTCGAGGCGGCCCACGTAGAGCACACTGCTGGTCTCGGGTCTGCAGCGTTTGGGGGTGAAGCGTCCGGTGTCGATGCCGCAGGAAATCGGCTCCACCCGGCCCAGCCCCGTGTGCTGCTGCAGATACCGCGCCGCGATGGGGGTGGGACTGGTCACCGCCCCCACTCGGGCATAGGTCGAGCGGGCCAGGCTCCAGCCGTACCGGGTGAGCACCGGGTGAATGGGCTGCGGAAGCCCGCTGTATTCCAGGACATTCTCGGGCATGACGTGATTGGTCGCGATCGTGGGGATCTCCCGGCTGTGGCTCTCAATGGCCAGCGCACGGCCGATCCCCAGGAAAGACTGAATGTGGACGACGTCGGGCTTGACCGTCTTCAGGATGCTGCGCACTCGCGTGCGCGCCTCCCAAGGGGGCGCAAACCGCAGCCAGTCATGGAGGGGCCATCTCAGACTGGGGAGACGGTGGACGAAGAGCCAAACGTCGTCGAACTGCTCGTATCCCGCCGAGGCGCGGCGCCCAGTGGCCGGTGCGACGATGTGCACGCTGTGTCCTTTCCGGGCCAGACGCACAGCGTGGTCTCGGGAGAATCTCGCGGCACCGTTGACATCCGGCGGGAACGTATCGGCGCCAATGAGGATACGCCGGCCGCCCCCGGACACCTGGGGCGACGCGGAGGGCTTTACGGACCTGCCGGATGATGTGAGAGTGTGCACGGTGTTCCTTTCTTCCTGGCTACAGCCTGGCAGTCGAGGACCACGTGCACATCGGCCTCAGGGGGTTTCTCGATCCCCCCTCTGGGGTATTGTGTGAGGGACATTTCTCCCCGTCAGGTCTATGGACATGGGGAGGGCCCCTCCCCATGTAGTACGTAAGCGTGAGTTCCGCTCATACCGCAGGATGAGATCACGCGGCGCGCGGGAGTGTGGGGGCGATCTGCGGGCAGCGCCGGGGGATGCCGATACCGCCGACTGACCAAGGAACGCAACCGTGATGAACACGACCGAATCTGAGTCCGTCCTGACCCGCATCTCCGACTGGGCAGTCTCCTTGATGGAGATGATCGGGGCCCCGGGCGCCGGTTTAGCGGTGGCGCTGGAGAACCTCTTCCCACCAATCCCCAGTGAGGTCATCCTTCCGCTGGCGGGACTGGCCGCCAGTCGGGGCAGCTTCACCCTGGCGGAGGCGCTGCTGTGGACCACCCTCGGGTCAGTGGTGGGCGCCTATGTGCTCTACGGCCTGGGGGCCCTGCTGGGTGCCGAGCGCCTGCGCCGAATCGCCGACCGGATGCCTCTGGTGGATGGTTCCGATGTGGAGCGCACTGTGGCGTGGTTCCAGCGGCATGGTCCGTGGGCGGTGTTCTTCGGCCGGATGCTGCCGATCTTCCGCAGCCTGATTTCTATCCCCGCCGGCGTCGCGCGGATGCCGCTGTGGCGCTTCGGTCTGCTGACCACGGCCGGAAGCCTCATCTGGAACGCGATTTTCATCCTGGCCGGGTACTTCCTGGGGGAGAACTGGCACGTGGTGGAGCGTTACGCCAGCGTCCTGCAGTACGTGGTGCTGGCGGCCCTGGTGCTGGCGGTGCTCTGGTTCATCATCAGTCGTCTGCGCCGGGCTCGCGGCGCAGAGGCATAGACTCTGGTGCCATGAGCGATCACGCAGACCAGAGGATCACCATGTTCGGCGCAGACTGGTGCCGGGACTGCCGCCGCACCAAGGCGCAGCTGGATGAGCTCGGTGTGGCCTACACCTACATTGACCTGGAGGCGGAGCCTGACGCCGCCCAGGTGGCCCAGGAGATTTCCGGGCGGATGAACATCCCCGTGGTGGTCTACCCGGACTCCACTCATCACGTGGAGCCCAGCAACGACGACGTCGAAACGAAGCTGCGCGCTCTGAACCTCCTCTAGGAACAGCAATTGGGATAGCAGGGCACTCGCTTCGTAGGTGACCGCCTCGTTAGCTCCGCGGACCCGCGCCATACGCATGCACAAGCGGGGCCATCGATCCAGTCCAAGCTCCGCCTCCCTGCGGCGAATCGCCACCAACCCGGGCGTGAGCTGATCCTGGGGCAGCTCAACGAACCCCAGACGTCGGTAGTAGGGAGCGTTCCACGGAACCTCAGCAAGCCCGGGGGAACGACGACGCATGGCACCACTCTAGGGGCGAGCTCTTACGGGCCCGCGATGCCGACAGCAACTCGCTGTTCTACAGTGGCGCAATGGACAGTATCGCGCCCGCCCGGCCCACAGTGCACCACCGGTTCCAGGTCATCCCTGCCGCCTATGTATGGCTGGTCGACGAGCAGAATCGGGTAATCGGGTACTCCTGTCCTGCCGGCAGGGCACCGGGTACATGGATGGGTACTGGTCCGCGGGGGCCGCCGGTCACGTGGAGGCCGGAGAGTCGGTGCTTCAGGCCGCAGTACGCGAAGCCCGGGAAGAGCTCGGCGTGATCATCCACGAAGAGGACCTGCGCCCCTTGACCGTCATGCACCGCACAGTGGGAAACGGCAAACCGACTGACGAGCGGGCTGACTTTTTCTTCGCGGCGCACAGATGGCAGGGCGAGCCGCAGATCCAGGAGCCGGAGAAAGCCGCCGCACTACAGTGGGCAGACCCGATGGCTCTGCCCGAGCCCGTGGTTCCCCATGAAGAGTTCGTCCTGCACCACTGGGCACGCCACACCTTGGAAACGGTCACCACTTACGGATTCTCGCAAGCGTCACAGCTAATGTGACGGCTATGTCGACGCCACCTCCCACCACTGGACGCCCTCAGGCGAAGCTTGAGCTTCCTGCTTCTCAGCATCTGTTGGACCGGCGGATCAGTGACCGGGAGCAACCTGGCTGGTTGCAGCAGGTGTGGGACTCTCCCCGTACATTGGTTCTTACTCTGCGGAACCGGCGAGCGCCGGTCCCTGCGCGGCATTCCAGTGCCGCATCGGCACTCATTCTGCAACGCCCGAGTGGCCCCCTTCCGGCGGGCATGGTCTATCTCGGCGCGGCGCCAGAGTCTACGCTCTATGGGGCCGGGCACGATCAGTCTGAGCGGGTGCATCTTGTTCTTGATGCTTCCGGGCAAGGCCCAGAGGACGATCCCGAGGTTTCCTGGCTGTCTCTTCGCACTGCGTTGGCACTGTTGGACCCGTTCCATCTGGGCCTGTTTACCCAGGCCGTGGCCATCTCCAATTGGCATGCGACCGCCACCTTCTGCGGGACTTGCGGGCACCGCACCGTGGTGAGGTCCTCTGGCTGGATGCGCTTTTGCTCGAACTGCTCGACGGACCACTTCCCACGAATGAACCCTGCAATGATCACCGCGGTGGTGGACGGTCAGGACCGGCTCCTTCTGGGCTCCGCCTACCAGTGGGAGGAGCGCAGGTTCTCAACTTTCGCCGGTTTCGTCGAAGCAGGCGAGTCCTTGGAGGACACGGTAGCCCGCGAAGTCCGGGAGGAGGCCGGCGTCGTCGTCCGCGATGTCCAGTATCTGGGCTCCCAGCCCTGGCCGTTTCCTGCTCAGCTCATGCTGGGATTCCTCACCCGCGTAGAGAACGCGGAACAGGCGAGACCCGACGACGACGAGATCCGCTCGGTGCGCTGGTTCACTCGTCAGGGGCTGGCGCACGCGGTGTCCACCGGTGAGGTGATCATCCCGCCACGCGGCTCGATCTCCAGGGCACTGATCGAGTACTGGTTCGGGGGTCAGATCACCGGCCCAGACTACGGCGCGGGCCTCTCGGCGAGCACCCGAGCGAGAAGCTCCTGACACGCAACGGAGAACAGCACACGGCTGAAGGCCTCACTAAGCACTGGGCATCGAGGCACTGCTGCAGATCAACGACGACCTGGTGGACCTTCGTAGATACTTCTCAAACCCCAGGAAGCCAATCAAGACGCTGGGGGCTGATGCAAGAACGGGTAACAGGTTGGGTTTCCTGGTCAGGCCGCTAATGTCAGCGCCTGCGTGAGCAGTTTCTCCTCTAGGAGATCGGGGGCAACTCCCCCAGAACCTTCTGTTTCCTCCTGCGGTGATAGGTCCTCTCAATCCACCGGACGATCCGCAGCCGCAGCTCCTCTCGGGTCCGCCACGGCTGGGCATGATGTCGGTCAGCCAGATCTCGTTCAGCGCCTTCACGGTGCTGAACTGACGCTGCAGCAGATCATCGTGGGCCGGTGGTCCTGGGCGGGTGCCCTTGCACTTCTTGCGGCGGCTGATCACCGAGAACACGCCCTGGGTGTTGCATAGCCGCCAGGCGGTGCGATGGGCCATGGGGTACCCGGCTTCGGATACTTCATCGGCCAGGTACCGATACCCGAACTAAGGGTCACCCGAGCCCTTCGATGAGGGTGGCCAGTCCTGAGCGTTCGCACCCGTCGTCGTGTGCTGTGCCGATCACTTCGTGCTGGTGTTCTTCGGCGATGGTCTTGCACTGTTTATAATGCTGGTGTCGCTGTGCGATGTTGGGTGCGGCGTTGCGGGTATAGATGAACGACCTCATGTGTGGGCACCACCAACGGGCCAGGGCGTTCCACTGTTGCGGCATCATTGGCTTTCACCTGTTCCTGCATCAGTCCCTCCTGCTAGCCATCTCTCAACCACATCGGGGGTATTTGGACGGGAGGGAATAGAGGAACTGTCCCGTCCGTTGTAGCTTGGTATTCCCTGGATGATGTTTTGATGCGTTGCCGCGAATGTGCAGCGCTACCAGGACGACACCCCGCCGAACCTGACGGAAGGACGTGCTGTTGACGCTGCTGTTTGGGCTTATCACGATGATTGCAGCAGTGCTTCTTGCGCGGCCGTTGTCTTATCGGTGGGGCCGCAATGCCGGGTATCCCATCGCAGGACTGTTCCTAGTCTCCCTTGCGCTGGTGCTCAGCAATGCGCCCGAGGTGCTGGCCGGAGAGACAATCACTGGTGAGTGGATGTGGATTGAGAGCTTCGACATCGCTCTGCGGCTGCATCTGGACGGGCTGAGTCTGGTCTTCGCGGTCCTCGCCCTGGGTGTGGGTGCGCTGATTATGTCCTACTGCGCCCGCTACCTCAGCGAGGAATACGACCACGGCAGGCTCTACATGCTGCTGAGCCTGTTCGCCACCGCCATGCTGGGGATGGTCCTCTCTGCGGACATCATCACCCTGTACGTCTTCTTCGAGATCACCACACTGTGCTCCTTCTTCCTTATCGGTGCCCAGGGCTTGCATCAGGCCCGGCCGGCCACCCGGGCCTTCGTGATCACCATTTCCGGCGGGCTGGCGCTGCTGGCCGCGGTGCTGCTGCTGTGGCAAGTCACCGGCACCACCAATCTCACTGAGATCCTCGACGACGCCGGCACCGTCACCTCCTCCCCCTACGCCCCGTGGATCGGCGGACTGATCATCTACGCGGCGATGACCAAGTCCGCCCAGTTCCCCTTCCACTTCTGGCTGCCGGATGCCATGGTGGCTCTCACCCCGGTGAGCGCCTACCTCCACGCCGCCACCATGGTGAAGGCAGGGATCTATGTGCTGATGCGCTTCTCCCAGCCCTTCACCGACTTCTGGTGGTGGACCACCGTGCTGGTCGCCGTCGGACTGATCACCACGGTCATCGGGGCGGTCTTCGCCCTGCAGCAGCATGACCTGAAGGCGCTGCTGGCCTACTCCACGGTCAGTCAGCTGGGCTGGATCGTCGCGCTGATCGGCGTTGGGACCCATGATGCCCTCGCCGTGGCGGGACTGCACACTTTCTCCCACGCGCTGTTCAAGGCCACCCTGTTCATGCTGGTCGGCGTCATCGACAAGGAGGCCGGCAGCCGCGACATCCGTGAGCTCTCCGGGCTCTACCGGGTGATGCCCTTCACCGCGGTGCTCACCGCGCTGGCAGCCATGTCCATGGCAGGGCTGCCGCCCTTCCTGGGCTTCGTCTCCAAGGAGAAGGGCTACTACGCTTTCCTGGAACTGCCCGGGCACTGGGGCTGGATCGTCAGCGCGGTAGCCGTAGCCTCGGCAGCGGTGACCTTCGCCTACAGCTTCCGCCTGCTGTGGGGCGCCTTCGCCGGCCCCACCCAGCAGCGTGGCCTCTACGACGCCGCCCCCGCCTTCCTAGCCCCGGCCGCTGTCACCGCTGTGGCCGGGCTGCTGCTGGGCCTCTTCGTGGCCTACCTGAACCCATTGTTCGACCGCATGGTCCAGGCCACTGTGCTCACGGATGAGTCCCACCCCGGACTGAGCCTGCTGCCGGACTCGATCGCCTCCCCCGCACTATGGATGTCGACAGCCACCATAGTGTTCGGTCTCGTACTCTTCCTGGCACGGGAGCCGGTGGACCGCGCCCTGCAGCGCCTAGTCCTGCCCGTGACCGGGGTGAAGGTCTACGACGCCGCCTACGCCGGGCTGCTGCACCTCTGCGACCTGGTGGCCCGTCCGGCCCGCTCGGGCGCGCTGGCCCCTCATCTGCTCTGGCCGCTGGGAACAGTCGCCGCCCTGGCGGCGGCGGTCCCCTTTCTGGGCCGGCTCGAGGTCACTCAGCCACCAGTGTCGCGCCCTGAGGACTGGTTCGTCGTGGGACTGACCGTCCTGGCCGTCGTGGGGCTGTGCGTGACCACGTCCAGAATCGGAGCAGTGGCGATGATGGGGGTCATCGGGTTCTTGGTAGCCGGCTGGTTCATCCTGCTGGGCGGAATTGACCTTGCCCTGACCCAGATGACAGTGGAAATCCTCACCGTGGCGGTGGCCGTGCTGATCCTGCGCCGGTTGCCGGAGACCTTCTCCCCGGTGGGCATGATGCGCCGCGGAGGGGCCGCCGTCGTCGCCGTGGTCCTCGGCCTGGCCGCCGGAGCCGCCACGCTGTTCCTCACCGGGCGGCCGGAGGCCACCAACGCCGCCCAGTGGTACATCGATGAGACCGAGGAGGCCGCAGGGGGCACCAACCTGGTCAACTCGATCCTGGTGGACTTCCGCGGCCTGGACACCTTCGGGGAGATGACCGTGCTGGCCGTGGCCGCTATCGGCCTGTTGGCGCTGCTGCGCGGGGAAGCACCGGCTGATGAGAAGGCCCGCACCATGGACCTTCCCGGGGACAAGACGGTGCTGAACACCGCCCGGAAGATCCTGGTGCCGCTGATCGCCGCTGTTGCCCTGTGGCTGCTCTGGCGCGGTCACTACGAGCCCGGCGGAGGCTTCGTCTCCGCTCTGGTGGCTGCTCTGGCGGTGGTGATCGCCCGCCTGCCCCGATCGGCAGACTACCCTTCCCGGCTGCGGCCCATCGCACTATTGGCCGCCGGGCTCATCGTGGCCATTGCAGCCGGAACCCTCGGACTGATCCAGGGCTCCTTCCTGAGTCCGATCACCGGCAGCATCGAGATCGGTTCCTTCTACCAGGGGCTGACCACCTCGCTGATCTTCGACCTCGGTGTCTTCTTCGCCGTGCTCGGACTGGTGGTTGCCGCCCTGGACCGATTCACCCGTGGCGCCGTGCCACACAGCGACTGGTTGGACCCCGCCGCGGCACCCCCGCCTGATGCAGCAGAACCCCGCACTGACCAGTCACAGCCCGCTGACAATCAGCCCACCGTTGCGGAAGGAGGACCCCGATGAGCGCCGTCATCTTGGTCACCGCGCTTGTGGCAGGAGGGGTGTACCTGATCCTGCAGCGCGGACTGGTCCGAGCGGCACTGGGTTTCGTGCTGCTCGGACACGCCGCTAACATCATCATTCTCGCCGCCGGGGGCCAGCGGGACCGCGAACCCGCCTACGTCGGGGAGGACATGCCCACCGATGGGCTCTCCGACCCGTTGGTGCAGGCCTTCACCCTCACCGCCATCGTGATCACCTTCGCGCTGACCGTCTACCTCTTCGCCCTGGCCGGTCACGGCGGAGACGAGGACGGCAAAAGCTCAGACGCCGAACCATCAGATGCCGATGAGGACCACGGCACCGTCGTGGATGCCCCATCCACTTCAGGAGAACCTGTAGGCACTACCAGCACCGGGGATCAGCCGACCGGCCGCACCGACGGAAAGGAGCACGCATGAACCCCGAAGTGCTCGCCGCCACGCTGCCTGCCTTCCTCTGGCTACCCATTCTCACCGCCGCCGTGACCCTGCTGGCTAAGAAATCGGAGAACCTGCAACGGTTCCTCGCCCTCACCACCCACGCCCTGATCCTGGGCGGTGCACTGATCAGCATCGCTGCGGTCAGCGACGGGATAGTGATCGCCGAACAGGTCTCCGGATGGGTTCCGGGGATTTCCATCCCTTTCGTCCTTGACACCTTTGCCGGGCTGATGCTGGCCGTGGCCGCCCTGATGGTGCTGGTCTGCAGCGTCTTCGCCATCTTCACCGGCGACGACGCTGATCCCTATTTCCACCCACTGGTGCTGGTGCTCTCTGCGGGGGTCTATGGAGCCTTCCTCACCGGCGATCTGTTCAACCTGTTCGTGATGATCGAAGTCGCCCTGATCCCTTCCTACGTGCTGCTGACCCGCAGTGGCAAGGCAGCGGCGATGACCGCCGGGAGGATCTATTTCGGCGTCAACCTGCTGGTCTCAACGGTGCTGCTGGCCGGGATCGGGCTGGTCTATGGTACCGCCGGGACCGTAAATCTGGCAGAATTGGCCGGTGCGGCCACCGAGTCGCCCGCCGTCGCACTGGCCACCGGGGTGGTGCTGCTGGCCTTGGGGGCGAAGGCCGCCCTGGTCCCGGTCCACACCTGGCTGCCACGGTCCTACCCCTTCGCCTCGGTGGCAGTCACCGCCCTGTTTTCCGGGCTTCTGACCAAGATCGGGGTCTACGGGATTTTCCGGATCTATGGGTTGGTCTATGAGGGCACCGGGCTGGAGACCGTCTGGTTGGTCGTGCTGCTGGCTACCATGATCATTGGAGTCTTCGGTGCCCTGGGCGAGTCCAGGATGCGTTCGATCCTCAGCTTCCATATGACCAGCCAGGTCGGCTATATTATGCTGCCTCTGGCTTTCTTCGGGCCCCTGGGGATGGCAGCGGGGATCTTCTTCATGATCCAGTACATCATTGTGAAAGCCGCCCTCTTCCTCGCCTGCGGAGCTGTGGAGCACCACGCCGGTACTGGCAAGCTCTCGCAGCTGGGTGGCTATGCCCGCCGGGAGCCGTGGCTGGGGTTGGTGTTCATCTTGGCGGCCCTGTCCTTGGTTGGTGTCCCGCCACTGTCGGGCTTTGTGGGGAAGATGTCGCTGATCCACGCCTCCCTGGAGGCCGGGCTCTACCTGGCCGCCGCCTGCGCCGTAGTGGTCAGCCTCTTCACCCTGCTGTCGATGCTCAAAATCTGGAACGGAGCTTTCTGGGGGTCTGATCCCGAACCGTCGAAACAACGAGTCCTGACTTCCTCATCGTCGACCGCTCCGGATGCCACCGACCCCTCTGCGGGCAGACTGCGCCGCAAGTTCATTCGGGCTGCGCCCACCAGCCTGCACCGCGTCCCTCGTCGGCTGATCATGCCAGGTGCGGTACTGGTGATCTGCACCGTGGGGATCGGATTGGGCGCACAGGCGCTCATGGACCTGGCTATCACCGCAGCTGAAGGACTTACCGATACCACCACCTACACCGAGGCGGTGCTGTACCCATGACCAAAGCCCTGATCAAGACCTTCAGACGGCTCATCCGGCTTCCCGGCTTCCTGATGTGGTTCATCTGGGAGATGCTTCGGGCCAACTGGCAGGTCGCCGCAGACATCCTCACCCCCGGAAGCTCACTGACACCGGCGATCGTGGCCTACCAGACCCGGGGGCTCACACCGACGGAGGTTACAGTGCTGAGTAACCTGATCACCCTCACCCCCGGCACGCTGACCATCGATATCGACGAGCCCTCCGGCCAGGGTGAAATCCTTTACGTGCTGGACCTCTACGCACCTCGCACACCGGAAGACTTCCACGCCGAACTCCACGAACTGGAGAACAAGCTACTGAGCATCACCCGCGTCAGCACAACCGGCGAGCAGAAGGAGGCACGCCAATGACACCTCGAGAACTCATCACCTTCGAGATCCTCGGCATGCCCATCGGCTGGGCCGCGCTGGCACTGTTAGTCCTTACCGTCCTGCCGGCCATCTACCGGGCAGCACGCGGCCCTGCTGAGGCTGACCGCGCCATCGGCGCTGACCACGTCTTCTTTGTCCTCGTCGCATCCCTGGCCATGCTCGCCCTGCTCTGGGAGCGCCATCTGCTGGTGGACCTCGTTGTCGTCGTGACCCTGATCGGGTTCATCTCCGCACTGATCCTGGGGCGCTACCTGGGCCGCAGCCGATCCGCAGCAATAACCACAGAGACTGCAACAACCACGACCTCGGCAGGTGATGCCGAATGAGCGCCCTCGACCTCCTGGAGACGGCACAGGCCATCACAGGGGCAGCCCTACTGGCTGGTGGTATCGCGCTGTTCGTGGTCGCTGGCGTAGGTCTGGTCCGGTTCCCCGACCCTTATACGCGCTTGACCGCTGTCACCAAATCTGGAACCCTCGGCCTGGTGCTGGTACTGCTGGGCGTGATGGTCACCGACCCCGGCCTGGCCACCGGCATCAAACTCGGCCTGGCCATCCTGCTGCAGCTGCTCACCGCCCCTATCGGCGGACTCGCCCTCAGCCGCGGAACGTTCCGCTCCGGAGCCGCTCTGCCGCGACCCTTGCAGTACGACGAAATGAGCAAGCACCGCGGCAACCTATAGATACCGCGTCAGAGGGTCAGTAGGTCATGGGTTACCGGTAAAGTCACCGGGTGCTATGGATCGAAGCGATCATTCTCGGCCTGGTCCAGGGGCTGACTGAGTTTCTCCCCATCTCCTCCTCCGCCCACCTGCGGATCGTGGGGGAGTTCCTCCCCGGCGCCCAGGACCCGGGCGCGGCGTTCACCGCCATCACCCAGCTCGTCACCGAAGCAGCCGTGCTGGTGTTCTTCTGGCGCGATATCGTCCGTATCCTGAAAGCGTGGTTCGCGGCCATGTTCGGGCGCGGCTCCCACAATGACCCCGACGCACGGATGGGCTGGCTGATCATCGTCGGCACCATCCCGATCGTGGTGCTCGGGCTGCTGCTCGAGGGCTACATCATGTCCACGTTCCGCAGCCTGTGGCTCGTGGCGACCATGCTCATCGCCTTCGGCATCCTGCTGGGCTTCGCCGACCACATCGGCACGTTCGGCTACCGATACCTCGCTGACCAAGCGCGGCGGGCTGGGTGGCCGATGAGCCGGAAGACGGCGTGGAAGTTGTGTTCTCAGGCGGGGATCCTCTCGTCCGCGCAGCCCCGCCGGCGCGGGAAAGGTAAGAAGGCAGGCCCGCCCGTGTTCGATGACCACGTGAAGCGGGTCTTCCGCGCCGAGGCACCGAACCGGGTGTGACTGACCGAGATCACCGAGCACCGCACCACCACCGAGGGCACGCTCTACTGCTGCGCGATCAAGGACGTGTTCTCCCACCGCATCCTCGGTTACTCGATCTCGCATCGGATGACCGCGAAGCTGGCCGTCGACGCCGTCGGCAACGCCCTCACTCGGCGCGGTGAGGTTGCCGGGTGCATCCTGCACCCCGATAGGGGCAGCCAGTTTCGAAGCAGGGCGATGGCTCGCCAGTTGCGACTTCACGACATGGTCGGCTCGATGGGCCGCGTCGGCGCGGCCGGCGACAACGCGGCCATGGAGAGCTTCTGGTCCCTGCTTCAAACGAACGTGCTCAATCAGCAACGGTGGACGAGGCGGCAGGAGCTGCGGCTGGCGATCCTCGTGTGGATCGAGAGGAAGTATCACCGCCAGCGAGCCCAGGACACCCTCGGCGGCTTGACGCCCATCGAGTTCGAAGCGAAACTAACCGAGCCGCTCACGCTCGCGGCCTAAACCGAACCTGTCACCAGTTCGTTCCTCACGCCCGAGGTCGACAACGTTGACACCCGTAGGACGTTTAGGGTTGGGCCGGATTGCTTCATGAAAGAGTGAGGAAGAGTTTTTCGAGTTCCTCCACGGTGAGGCCGTCCTCTTCTTCGGCCGCCGATTCCGGGTCTGTGATGCAGTACTGCATGGCACCGGAGACGATCATGAAGCCAGCACGATCAAGGGCCGTGGATACTGCGGCCAACTGGGTGACGACCTCGCGGCATGAGCCGTTGTTCTCCACCGAATTGATGACCGAGTCCAGCTGACCTCGGGCACGTTTGAGCCTGTTAAGGATCTTGCGCTGAGTCTCCGCGTCTGCGTTACGCATGTGGGTCCTTCCGGTGCCTTGGATCAGAGAATGAGGATACGACGAATGATAGTCCCATGATTCTGCAGGACGGGGTCAGCCGGAAGCGAGCTGGGTCCGGACTTCGTTCATATCGAGGGCTTTGATGGACTCGATAAGTTCGTGGAGACCAGCCGGGGCCAGAGCGCCGGGCCGTGAGTACACCAACACGCCGTCGCGGAACGCCATCAGTGTAGGTACTGAGGTGATCTTCGCAGCTGAGGCCAGGGCAGGTTCGGCCTCGGTGTCCACCGAGGCGAACATGATCTCAGGATGTTCGGCAGCGGCACCTTCGAAGACCGGGGCGAAGGCGCGGCACGGGCGGCACCACTCGGCCCAAAAGTCCACCATGACGACGCCGTCCTGGTGGATGCTGCTGGCGAAGGTGTGCTGGTTCAGGGCATGGACAGTCGTCATGATGAAGTTCCTTCTGTTTAGGTGAGTTCCAGGGTGAGTACAAGCCCGCCCATGATCAGGACAAAGATTCCGAAGGCCTTGCGCAGGCCACCCTCTGGAATGCGATCGGTCAACTGTGACCCCAGCAGTGCTCCGATGACTGCTGCGCCGGTGACCAGCAGGATGAGTGGCCAATCCAGGGTGACGGCAGTCAGGTAGCCGCCTAGGCCGGCCACTGACTTCATGGTGATCACCACCAGGGAGGTGCCCACTGCTGCGGACATGGGCAGGCCGGCGAGCAAGGCCAAGGCGGGAACCACGAGGAAACCGCCGCCTGCACCCACCATGCCCGTCACCAGGCCGACGATCAGCCCGTCGGCCAGGATGCGCCACCTGCGCAGGGAGGAGTGCTCCCCACCCGGAGAGGATGTAGGGACCGCCTTCCGGCCGCGCAGCATGGCCGCTGCGGTGACAAGCATCATCAGGGCGAAGGCGATCATCAGCACCGTTCCAGGGATCCGGCTGCCGATCAGTCCTCCGGCGAAGGCGCCGAACATGCTGGCGGTTCCGAACAGCGCGCCGATCCTCCACCGGACGTTGCCGCGGCGTGCATGGCTGATCAGACTCACTGCTGAGGTGACAGCGACTACGAACAGTGAGCCCGCGACTGCTTCCCGCGGCTCCATCCCGGCCACATAGGTCAACAGCGGGACCGCCAGGATGGAGCCGCCGCCACCCAGCAGGCCCAATGAGACACCGATGAGCACTGCTAGGCCGACGATAACTACAGTCACAGGCTCCATGGAGGTCTCACAGTGTGCCGGTGATGTCAGGAATATCCCGAAGCGCGGACTCCAGGGTGGGGTCTGCTGCGGTTCTGTTCCAGGGCATCCGGCTCAGCGCGTAGGACATGCCGCAGGTGTTGGTCGCTGCGGCGAAGATCAGCCCAGAGCCGACGCCGAAGGAGAGCCACTTCAACTTCGGGCTGACGAAGTGGCTGGCGAGGATGCCCGTAGCCACCAGGACCCCGGCTCCCATGCGGACTTGTCGTTCCATCTCCCATCGTTGGGTTCCCCGCATCAGCTCTCCGCCTGCCTGCACATAGGCGTTGATGCCGCCGTTGAGCATGTGGAGGCGGTCAGTCCCCGCTTGGGACAGGGCCTGTGCGGCCTGCTGGCTGCGTGCACCAGATTGACACAGCAGCATGACCTCCTCTGGCAGTGAGGAGGCCACAGCGGAGGGGTTCTTCTGGAGCAGATCCAGCGGAAGGTTTCGTGAACCCTTGATATGAGCAGCTTCGAATTCCGCTGGTGTGCGGACATCGATGAGTACTTGAGGTGCAGAAGGGTCGCCCTGAAGCAGATCCTCAGGAGCACAATATGTGACAGTCATAGTCAGCCTTTCGTCAGTGGAGTAGGAGATCAGCGGTCCGTGTGCTCAAGCCAAGCGTTGTAGCTGCCTTCCAACTCGAGGACCCGGTAGCCCTCTCGACGAAGGGCGCTGGCCGCGACGGAGTTGCGCCTCCCGGATTGGCAATAAGAGATGATCGTGGCGTCCTTTGGCAGCTCGTCCAGGTGCCAGAGCACCTTGCCGGCGCTGAGGTTCTGCGCCTTGGGGATATGGCCGTTTGCGTACTCAGAGGCGTTGCGAACATCGAGCAGCACATCCGCCTCGACTGCGGCGAGCTCCTCCGGGGGGACGGTTGCCGGGATGAGCCTCGGAAGGCCCTCGAGACTGCTGATGTAACCGGCATGGTGATCAATCCCGACTCGGATCAGGTGGGCCCGTAGTCGATGGGCCTCATTCTGATCGGCGGCCAGCAGCACTAAAGGCCGGCTCTCCCGCTCTGGGTCATAGACCCAAGCGGCAAAGCTGGCAGGCTTATCACCGGGGATATTCAGAGCCCCAAGCGCGGTGCCGGTATGCACCTGCTGGTGGGGGCGGGTGTCGACCACGATGAGCTCATCGGTCTCCACCCCGGCTGCCACCTGATGGGCCGGAAGTTCCTCCAGATCTGACATCCGGCCCAGGATCGCAGGACCCGTCTTATTCTGCCGCTTCATCCGCCCGAAATAGGCGTGAGCATCCGGCTGGCCCTCCAACAGCTGCTGGACGAATCCCGCCTCATCGTCGTTCTCAAGATAGCGTGACCACCAGGCATTGGCACGCTCATAGCCCACTGTCGTGGCCGGCAGAGCACCCAGCGATTTTCCGCAGGCACTACCTGCACCATGGCCGGGGTAGACCAATACGTGGTCTTCCATCCCAGCAAAGACATTCTTCAGACTGCTGAAGAGCTGCTTCGCTCCCTCATACCGGGTATCAACACCGCCCGCAGCCTCATCCAGCAGATCCGGCCGCCCGAGCTCGCCGGCGAACACGAAGTCACCCGAGAGGACGTAACCCGGCTGATCACTGAACGCACCATCAGTGATCTCGAAGACCAGGTGTTCCGGAGTATGGCCAGGGGTATGCCGAGCCTTGATAGTGATGTTTCCAATAGTGATCGCATCACCGTCATAAAGGCGATGGGCAGCGAACCCGTATTGCCAATCATCGTCGCCTTCGCCGGAGACATAGAGCTCGGCGCCCGTCGCCGAAGCCAGCTCTCGACTTCCCGAGAGATAGTCGGCATGGATATGAGTCTCAGTGACGGCCACGATCTTCATCTCGTGGCGTCGAGCAAGATCCAGATACTCGGCGATGTCACGGCGAGGGTCGACCACCACCGCCTCATTCTCAGCCTGACAGCCGATCAAGTAGCTGGCCTGTGCCAGATCTTCGTCATAGATACGTTCCAACAGCATTGCGCCTCCCATGAATAGCTCCTGTATACCCCCGGGGGTATGCAGGCATTCTTGCACATACCCCCTGGGGTATACAAGAAAGCCCCCTTTATCGCCCCCGTACTAGGTCGGGGTGCCATCCACCTGACCGACCACGCCTCTTGCAGATCGAGGGGGACTGAAGCGCCCTGGGTTTCGTTCCGAGTCTCTCGAAGGAGAATCGGAACATGCCAAAGAAGTTCAGCCCCGAGTTCCGGGACCGTGCAGTGCGGATGGTCTTCGACCGCCAAGCCGCTGAAGGCGGGCCCCGGGCAGCCTCGATCCGTGTCGTAGCCCACTCCTTAGGGTGCGGCCCTGAGACGCTGCGAAACTGGTGCAACCGCGCTCTGCGAAACCACCAGGCCCTGGTCGATGCTCCGCCTGCCGGGGAGTCCCCTGAAGAAGAGGTCCGACGGCTGCGCCGGGAGTTAGCAGAAGCTCAGCGGGCCAACGAGATCGGCGGATTCAACCGGTCAACGCAATGAGTGCTGTGAGATGAAGCAGACGCTGATCTCGGGAGGCATCGATTGCAGGGCAAACACGGTCATCTCAGTCGTGAGCAGAAGCAGCTCGCGGTCCGTCTCCACTCGAAGGGGTGGCGGCTCATCGACATCGCCCGCGAGGTCGGGTGCACCGCGCCCATGGTCGGGAAGATGGCGCGGGAGGGACGACACCTCGACGGGAAGCCATTCGGGTGGGAGCCTCGCGACGGGCAACTGACTGTCCTCGATCGAGAGCAGATCCTGGTCGGGCTCGCCCGCGGTGACACGCTCACCGCGATCGCTCATGGCCTGGGCCGAGCGGTCTCGACCATCAGTCGTGAGGTCAAGCGTGGCGGCGGTCGCGAGGAGTACTCCGCGTGGCGGGCGCATCAGGACGCCCGCGAGCAGGCCCGTAGGCCGAAGCCGTTCAAGCTTGACGGCGGACGGCTGCTCGAGGTTGTCACGACGCAACTGGAGCAGCTGTGGTCCCCGCAGGAGATCGCCGCCCGCCTACGGTTGGAGCATCCCGACGACCCGGAGATGCACGTGAGCCACGAGACGATCTACCAGTCCCTGTTCGTGCAGGGGCGCGGGCACCTGCGTCGCGAACTCGCCCGCTGCCTGCGGTCGGGACGTGCGGCCCGTAAGTCGCGGACGGCGACTGACCGGCGCGGTCGGCTGCCGGGGATGGTGATGATCAGCGAGCGACCCGCGGAGGTCGAGGACCGTGCGGTCCCTGGGCACTGGGAGGGCGATCTCATTCTCGGCGAGAACAGTCGTAGCGCGGTCGGAACCCTCGTCGAACGCAGCACCAGGCTCACGCTCCTGCTGCATCTGCCTGAGGGCAAGAGCGCCCAGCAAGTGGAGGTGGCGATGCGCGAGGCGATCACCGCCCTGCCGTCGTCGCTGGCGCGGACGATCACCTGGGATCAGGGTGCGGAGATGGCCAAGCACGCCGAGTTCACGACGGCGACCGGGATCCCGATCTACTTCTGCGACCCGCACTCCCCGTGGCAGCGCGGCAGCAACGAGAACACCAATGGGCTACTCCGCCAGTACCTGCCTAAGAGCACCGATCTGAGCGTCGTCACCCGCTCGGAGTTGACAGCGATTCAGGACTCACTCAACAGCCGGCCACGCAAGACCCTCGGATATCTGACACCATCGGAGAAGTTCGCAGAGCTCGTTGCGACCACCGGTTGAATCCGCCATCTTGAAGAAGGCCTCGGCGTTTTTCGCCGCGGAACTCGACCGCCGCACGACGAGATGATCCGCTTCATCGACGAGCACAAAGATCTTTTCGGGGTCGAGGCCATCTGCCGCATATCGGACTCCTGCAGAGGTCGAGGCCTCGTACACTCAACACATGACGGCCGCGCCCGCGGTGGTCTAAACCCCGGAACGAAACTCAGGCCGCTTCAACGCTGTGCGGTCTGCTATCGGCACACTCGCACGCGGACAACGTCGTCGCGGAACTCAGCGGGGTAGGTGGCACGTAGCGGGAGTTGGAAGCGGTGGTCTGCGTAGTTGTAAGCGACATTC
>NZ_JAVKGT010000017.1:0-62963 GCF_031432335.1 Nesterenkonia flava
GTACTGCACACGGGAGTGTGTGGGAGAGTAGGACACCGCCGGACACACATTGAAAGAAGAGCCGAGACAGTTGGATCAATGACGATTCAGCAGTCTCGGCTCTTCTGCATGCCCAAACGGTTCTCCGCAGCGCCCGGGGAGCCCAAGTATCCTAGTCCGGTGACGAATCGAGAAGGCCCTATGAATCAGCGCAGCTCCAGCGACCGTCCGCAGCGCGGACGCCCTGCCCGTGATCGTAACGCGTCAGAGCGTTCACCCCGTGGTGGGAGTCCTCGTGAGCGTGCGGGCAAGCCGGCACAGCGCGGTGGCTCCGAGTGGGACCGCTCAGGTCGGGACAGCGCCCCCCGTGGGCGTCCTGAGCGCAATCCCCGAGACCTTCGGCGGTCCAACCTTGAGGAGCGGGGTCGTTCGCCGGAGATCGACGAGGACGTCACCGGCAAGGAGCTCGATCGCGAAGCGGCGCGTCAGTTAGGCACGCTCAACGATACGAATCGGAAATGGGTGGCCAAGCATCTTGTCATGGCCGGCCGGCTGATTGATATTGAACCCAAGCTGGCCTTCGAGCATGCTCTAGCGGCCTCCCGTCGCGGAGGGCGTCTCGCGGTGGTGCGTGAGGCGGTGGGTTTGACCGCCTATGCCGCGGGTAACTACGACGAGGCGCTACGCGAACTGCGCACTTATCGCCGGATCAGCGGCGATCACACGCACTTGCCAGTGCAGGCGGACTGCCTCCGCGGACTGGGGAAGCCGGAGAAGGCGGTGGAGCTCGCAGAGGACGCCGAGGCAAAGAAGCTGACCGGTGCCGCTCGCGCGGAGATGGCCATGGTCGTAGCAGGAGCACATCAAGACCTTGGTGATCCAGCATCCGCAGCATCCGCACTGGAGATTCCTGAGCTGAGTCTTGAACGTGCCTTCAGCTTCTCTCCGCGTCTCTACGCGGCGTACGCCGGTGTCCTTGAACAACTGGGACGTACTGAGGAGGCACGGCGCTGGCAGGCACATGTGGCCGTTGCTGAGCGTGCGCTGGGCGTGGGCGCCTTCGAGGAGCCTGAGATCATGGACTTTGATGATGACGAGGACGGCGGCGAGCCGCTTCCCAAGGTCAAGGACGTGCTGTGACGTCTTCCGCCGCCCATTCCCCGATGCCCACTGTGCCGTTGGTCGAGGAACATGACGGTTTCCTCTTCGACCTCGATGGTGTCCTCTACGCCGGTCCAGCAGCTGTGCCCGGGGCTCCCGAAGCACTGAAGAGGTTGAAACAGCGTGGCTTTCCCGTGGCCTTCGTGACGAACAATGCCTCGCGTTCCCTCGCCGAGATCGCCTCGCACCTGCGGGAACTCGGCATCCCTGCCGAGGAGCATGAGGTCTACAGCTCCGTGTCAGCAGGGGTGACGCTGCTGGCCGAGCACGTCCCGGCTCCGGCAGCCGTGCTGGTGACGGGAAGTGAGTACCTGAAGGAGCAGGTCGCGGCCGCCGGCTACACCGTCGCGGCTAGCGCCAGCGACCAACCTGCGGCAGTCATCCAGGGGTTCGAGCCGACGCTGGGTTGGCCAGACCTTGCGGAGGCGTCCTACGCGGTCAATCAGGGGGCCCTCTGGTTCGCCACCAACCTCGATCACAGCGTGCCCCGGGATCGCGGCATCGCTCCGGGTAACGGTGCGCTCGTGGAGGCGGTTGGTCGCGCCACGGGGACTCGCCCCCTGGCGGCGGGGAAACCGCAGCCGGTCATGTTCGCCCAGGCGGCACAGGCACTGGACCTGAGATCTCCATTGGTCATCGGTGACCGGATCGATACCGACATTATCGGCGGCAATCGTGCTGGCTTTACCACTGCGCTGGTGCTCACCGGCATAGGCACCGCGCAGCAGGCGGCCGCGGCCACCGGGGAAGAGCGTCCGGAGTGGGTACTGAGAACCCTTGACGATCTCTTCAGCGGAGACCACCGGAGCCCAGCTGATGTCTGAACAGCCTGCGGCGGAAGGCCGTAAGGCCTCGGTGGAGCCGCCCGTGGAGCCCGAGCTGCTCACTCTCGAGGCACTGGAGGAGCAAGTGCGTGCGTCCGAGCAGTTGCACCGCGAGCTGAGCAGTCGTCTCGAGAAGACCGCGCGCGAGTAGGGCCCATGTCCGGACAGCGACTCGATAAGGAACTAGTCTCACGAGGCCTCGTCTCCAGCCGAACCCGGGCAGCCCAGCTGATCTCCGCGGGGCAGGTCCGTGTCAACGGCGCCGCAGTGACAAAGCCCTCCGCAAGCGTTTCTGCCGACGCACAGATCAGCGTGCAGGACCAGGACCCCTGGGTGAGTCGTGCTGCGCACAAACTGCTCGGCGCGTTGGAGGCTTTCGACGACGTCGTCGTCGCCGGACGGCGCTGCCTGGACGCGGGTGCCTCCACAGGGGGCTTTACTCAGGTGCTCCTGAGCGCAGGCGCGGCCGAGGTCACCGCCGTGGACGTCGGCCACGGGCAGCTCGTGGACTCGCTGCGGCAGGATCCTCGGGTCACCGACAGGGAGGGCCTGAACCTGCGCCATATTGCTCCTGGGGACCTGGGGGAGCCGTTCTCCCTGATCGTGGCCGATCTGTCCTTCATCTCCCTGCGGCTCGTGCTGGGGCCTCTGCGGGACCAGGCAGCTGCGAGTGCCGACCTGTTGCTCATGGTCAAGCCGCAGTTCGAGATCGGGCGAGAGAGACTCAGCCGCACCGGAGTCGTCACCAGTGCGCAGCTGCGCCAGGAGGCGGTGTTCGGCGTCGTCACCGAAGCACTGGACCTCGGTCTTGAATTCCGGGGCGCCGTCCGTTCCCCTCTGCCCGGTCAGGACGGCAACGCCGAGTTCTTCCTGCACCTGCGCGCTCCCGAGACCCCGCAGGCCGAGGCCGCGACACCCAGGCCTCGGGCAGCTGAGAAGAAGTCAGCCCTTCCGTCCCACGTGAGCGATAGGCTGGAGGCGGTCCGCTACGCAGACTGAGCCGGAGCGGCGGCACAATGTGCCTGCTGCGCCTCACCGTTCGACCTCGATTCGCACCACGACTGCCAAGGAGGCGCCGATGACACGGAAGGTTCTCGTGCTGGCCCATACCGGGCGCCGGGATGCTGTGGAGGCCGCGGTGACGGTGGCCGAGCGGCTGCACTCTGCAGGACTGCGACCGGTGATGCTGGCTCGTGATATCGCATCCATCGCTGCCGTTGACTCTGCACAGCTCGCTCACATCCCTGTGGCCGTCGCGGAGGACGAGGTGCCGCTGGAGGACTGCGAAGTCGGCATGGTCCTGGGCGGCGACGGCTCCATCCTGCGTGCGGCAGACCTTGTGCGCGAGGCAGATCTGCCCCTCATGGGCGTCAACCTCGGGCACGTCGGCTTCCTCGCCGAGTCCGAGCGCACAGAGCTCGATGCCTCTGTGCAGTGGGTCGTGGAGCAGAACTACATCGTGGAACGCCGCATGGCGCTGGACGTTCAGGTCTGGCAGGGAGCGCAGCACGTAGGCTCCAGCTGGGCGCTGAACGAGGCGAGCATCGAGAAGGACTCCCGTGAGCGCATGATCGAGCTCGTCATCGAGATCGACGGCGCCCCCGTGTCGACCTTCGGCTGCGACGGCGTGGTGATGGCCACCCCGACCGGGTCCACCGCCTATGCCTTCTCCGCCGGAGGGCCCGTCGTGTGGCCTGAAGTCCAGGCCCTGGTGATGGTGCCGATCTCTGCCCATGCGCTCTTTGCCCGACCGCTTGTGGTGGATCCGGACTCCATCATGGGCGTGGAAGTCCTCCAGCGCGACGACGAAGAAGGCGTCCTCTGGTGCGATGGACGCCGCTCCATGCAGCTTCCCGCCGGCTCCCGCGTGGAGGTCACCCGTTCCGACAGGCCAGTGCTGCTGGCCCGGGTCAACCAGACTCCTTTCTCCCAGCGCCTGGTCGACAAGTTCAACCTCCCCACCACCGGATGGCGAGGCCCCGTCGATGCCTCCAACCGTGTGCCGCAGCACCACAGCAGCGTGGGTCAGGAACTGGACCGCGGAGAGGAGGACGCATGATTGAGCATGTCACCATCAGTGACCTGGGCGTCATTGAGCGCGCTGACCTTGAACTGGCCTCCGGATTCAACGTGGTCACCGGTGAAACAGGTGCCGGCAAAACCATGGTCGTGACGGCGTTCGGGCTGCTGCTGGGAGCCCGCGCCGAGGCTTCTGCAATCCGAGCCGGTGCCTCCAAGGCCACCGTGGACGCGGAAGTGGCGGTGCGTCCCGGCCATCGGGCCCTGCGACTCGCCGAGGAGGCCGGCGCCCTCCTGGAGGACGAGCAGGAGAACGACGACGACGCCGAGGCCCCCGCCACCCTCTTGCTGGGCCGGGCTTTGAGCAGCAAGGGCCGCAGCCGTGCCAGCGTCTCTGGCCGCGCCGTGCCCGTCTCCGTGCTGGGCGGCATCGGTGCTGAACTGGTGACGGTTCACGGGCAGAGCGACCAGCTGAGGCTGAAGTCCGCCAGCGCCCAGCGCCGCGCGCTGGACTCCTACGCGGGGACGGAGTTTCGGCAGCGTTTGGACCGCTACCGTGAGCTCTTTGCGCAGTGGCAGCAGCTCTCCGCGGAGCTGCAGGAGATCACCACCAACGAGCGGGAGCGTCGCCGCGAAGCGGAGCAACTGCAGCAGGCCCTGGAGCAGATCGATGAGATCAGCCCCACCCCCGGTGAGGATGATCAGCTCAAGGCCGAGGCCCTGAAGCTGGAGAACATCGAAGCTCTGCGGGAGGCCGCGCGCACCGCCCAGTCCGCGCTGGCGGGGGCAGACGCCGCTGAGGTGGTCGAGCCCGGTCCTAATGCTGTGGAGCTTGCGGAGGCGGCGGCATCGGCGCTGAACGCTCAGACGGACCAGGATGAGGAGCTCGCCGCCATTGCGTCCCAGGTGGCGCAGGCCTCTACTCTGCTCAGCGACGCTGCTGGTCAGCTGGGTCTGTACGCGGCGGGACTTGACGAGTCGGGACCCGAGCGGCTGGCGCAGGTCCATCAGCGCCGCGCGGACATCGACCGGCTGCTCCGGCTCTATGGTCCTGATATCGACACTGTCCTGCGCTGGGCCGAAGACTCCCGGACTCGGCTGATGACGCTGCAGAGCGACGAGGACCGCATCGAAGAGCTCACCGGTCAGGTGCAGGCTCTGGAGTCCCAGCTTTGGGAGCAGGCCGATGAGCTGCGTGAGGCGCGGCTGGCGGCGGCCGAGCGGCTGGCCGAAGCGGTGGGGGAGGAGCTGGCTGCCCTGGCGATGCCCCATGCCCGGCTGGTCGTCGACGTCGTCGCCGCCTCGGAGTTGACCCGTCACGGGGCAGATGACGTCGCGTTCCTGCTGGCACCCCACGCGGGGGCGCAGCCGCTGCCGCTGGGGAAGGGTGCCTCAGGCGGTGAGCTCTCCCGCGTCATGCTCGCCCTGGAGGTCGTGCTGGCCGAGAAAGCTCCGGCGACCACGTTCATCTTCGACGAAGTGGATGCCGGGGTCGGCGGCAAGGCAGCGGTCCAGATCGGCCGCCGCCTGGCGATGCTGGCCCGTCACGCCCAGGTGATTGTGGTCACCCACCTTCCCCAGGTCGCCGCCTATGCTGATCAACACATTCGTGTCTACAAGAATTCTGACCAATCCGCCGCCGACGGGGCAGGCTTCACCGCCTCCGACGTGCGGCCCCTGACCCACCAGGAGCGCATCGGTGAACTGGCCCGTATGTTGGCCGGCCACGAGGACTCCGACACCGCCCGTGCCCACGCCGCCGAGCTCCTTGAGGCGGCGCGAGCAGAGACCCGCGAATGATAGGCTTGAACCCCGTGGTGCAGCGCAATTCATCCAGGAACCAGAACAGCCCCTTCACAACTCGACAGATCTTTGTCACAGGGGGTGTGGTCTCCTCGCTCGGCAAGGGTCTGACGGCCTCCTCTCTGGGGCACCTTCTGCGGTCCCGCGGACTCTCCGTGGTCATGCAGAAACTTGATCCCTACCTCAATGTGGACCCGGGGACCATGAACCCCTTCCAGCACGGTGAGGTCTTCGTCACCGAGGACGGCGCAGAGACCGATCTGGACATCGGTCACTACGAGCGCTTCCTTGACGAGAACCTCGACGGCGTCAATAACGTTACGACCGGTCAGATCTACTCCTCCGTCATCGAGAAGGAGCGGCGGGGAGACTACCTCGGCGACACCGTCCAGGTCATCCCTCACATCACCGATGAGATCAAGCGCCGCATGCGCCTGCCCGCAGAGTCAGCCGGTGGCACTCCGGATATCATCATCACCGAAATCGGCGGCACCGTCGGGGACATTGAGTCCCAGCCCTTCCTCGAGGCCGCTCGGCAGATCCGCCAGGACATCGGCCGTGAGAATGTCTTCTTCCTTCACGTCTCGCTGGTGCCCTACATCGGTCCCAGCCAGGAGTTGAAGACCAAGCCGACCCAGCACTCGGTAGCGGCCCTGCGTTCGATCGGCATCCAGCCCGACGGCATCGTGCTGCGCAGCGACCGGGAGCTCCCCGCGGACATCCGCGGCAAGATCTCCCGTATGTGCGACGTCGACGCCGACGCCGTCATCAACTGCGCCGATGCGCCGAGCATCTATGACATCCCGCGAATTCTGCACAAGCAGGCCATCGATGCCTATGTCGTCCAGGCACTGGACCTGAAGTTCAAGGACGTGGACTGGTCCAAGTGGAACCGTCTGCTCAACGTGGTGCACAACCCCGACCATGAGGTCGAGGTAGCGCTGGTCGGCAAGTACATCGATCTCCCCGACGCCTACCTCTCGGTCACCGAGGCGCTGCGCGCCGGCGGTTTCGCGCACAACGCCCGCACCAAGATCCGCTGGGTGGCCTCGGACCTGTGCTCCTCCGAGGAGGGCGCGGCCAAGGCCCTCGCCGGTGTCGATGCGATCTGCGTGCCCGGGGGCTTCGGAGTTCGCGGCCTTGACGGGAAAATCGGTGCCCTGCGCTATGCCCGCGAGAACGGCATCCCCACCCTGGGCCTGTGCCTGGGTCTGCAGACCATGGTGATGGAGTACGCCCGCAACGTACTCGGACTCGCAGAGGCGAACTCCACAGAGTTCGACCCCGAGACCAAGTTCCCCGTCATCGCGACGATGGCCGAGCAGAAGGACATCGTTTCCGGCGAGGGCGACCTGGGCGGCACCATGCGACTGGGCGCCTACGACGCTTCGCTGCTGGAAGGATCGGTGGTGGCCGAGGCCTACGGCTCCACCGCGATCTCCGAGCGGCACCGTCACCGCTACGAGGTCAACAACGCCTACCGCGAGCAGCTCTCGGAGGCGGGGCTCGTGTTCTCCGGAACCAGCCCCGACGGGAAACTGGTCGAGTTCGTGGAGCTTCCTCGTGACGTCCATCCCTACTACGTCTCCACCCAGGCGCATCCTGAGCTGAAGTCCCGGCCCACCAACCCGCACCCGCTGTTCGCCGGGCTCATCAAGGCAGGTCTGGACCGTCAAGAGGCTCGGTGAGCCTGACGTCGCTGGCGGGTGAGATCGGCTCCTACCTGGACCATCTGCGGGTTGAGCGGGGCTCCAGTCCCAACACGCTGGCGGCCTATCAGCGCGATCTGCGCCGCTATGAGCAGTATCTGGGCAGCAGGGGATTAACCTCACCCGCCGCGATTGAGACCGGACACATCGCTGACTTCCTCCGTCTGCTCAGTGACGGCAGTGACGGCAGCATCCCGCTTTCCGAACGGTCGGCGGCACGAGTGCTCGCCTCGGTGCGCGGCCTGCATCGCTATTGGGCACAGGAGGGCCGGACCACGCACGACCCGGCCCGGGAGCTCAGCGCCCCCAAACTGGCTCAGACGCTGCCCAAGGCACTCACCAGCCAGCAGGTCGCAGACCTGCTGGAGGCTCCGAGTCCCGCGACCCCCCTGGGGTTGCGGGACCGGGCTCTGCTGGAGTTCCTCTATGCCACCGGAGCCCGCATCAGCGAAGCGGTCTCCCTGGACGTGGACGATCTTCATGATCTCGCCGGCAACGACTCCGACGAGGAGGTGATGCTTGTCCGAGTCACCGGCAAGGGGAACAAGCAGCGCATGGTGCCGCTGGGCCGCTACGCGCGGCGGGCCGTCGGTGACTACCTCACCGCGGGCAGGCCGTCCCTTGCCGAGGCCGCCGCCCGAGGTGCCCGTACAGCCCGGCGCAGCAGCCCCGCGCTATTCCTGAACAAGCTCGGCGGAAGACTCTCACGCCAGTCGGCGTGGACCGTCCTTCAGAAGAGCGCAGCGGCAGCAGGGATTGAGACCGATGTTTCGCCCCATACGCTCAGGCACTCCTGTGCGACCCACATGCTCGAAGGCGGTGCGGATGTGCGCACGGTCCAGGAGATGCTGGGCCACGCCTCTGTGACCACCACACAGATCTATACGAAGGTGACGGCGGAAAGCCTGTGGGAGCAGTACCTCACTGCACATCCCCGCGCCCAGCATGCCTGATCAGCTGGTGCGCTCAGGCAGCGGCCGCGACCGGTGGCAGACTCCGCTCATCCGGGCCCCGATAGATGCTCAGCGGACGGATCAGTGAGTTCGCGCTCCGCTGCTCCATGATGTGGGCCGTCCACCCGGTGATCCGGGAGGCGATGAACAGCGGGGTGAACATCTCCGTGTCGAATCCCATCAGGTGATAGGTGGGGCCTGCCGGATAGTCGAGGTTCGGCTTGATGCCCTTAACCTCCTCCATCGCGTCCTGCAAGCCGTCATAGAGACCCATGATCTCCTGGCGGCCGTAATGGGCAACCATCGCATCCAGGGCGCGTTTCATGGAGGGTACCCGCGAGTCACCGTTCTTATAGACCCGGTGGCCGAAGCCCATGATCTTGCGGCGCTCTGCCAGCGCCTGCTCCAGCCACGCCCTGGCACGCGCGGCGGCCTCGGCAGCGGGTTCATCCTCGATGCCGATCTCTTCGAAGGTGTGCATCACGGCTTCGTTCGCTCCGCCGTGCAGGGGGCCTTTCAGCGCGCCGATCGCCGCCGTGACCGCCGAGTGCAGGTCAGACAGCGTGGAGGTGACTACACGGGCGGTGAAGGTCGACGCGTTGAAGGAATGCTCGGCGTAGAGCACCATGGATACGCGGAACGCGTCAACTACCTCGGGCGCCGCCTCTTCACCGAAGGTCATCCACAGAAAGTTCTGCGAATAGTCCAGATCCGACCGAGGGGGGACCGCATCCAGTCCACGCCGGCGTCGCTGGTCATAGGCGACGACGGCGGGAAACGCCGCGAAAAGCTCCTTCGCCTTGATCAGCTCCGCCTCGGGTGAGGAATCAGCCGCGAGAGGGTGGTTGGTGCCGATGACGGAGACCGCGGTGCGTCCCACGTCCATGGGATGGCAGTCGGTGGAGAGCAGGTCGATGGCGCTGCGGACGTTCTCGTCCAGATCCCGGTGCTCGCGTTCCAGTTGGAGGAATTCTTCACGCTCCTGGGGTGTCGGCAGCTGGCCTGTCCACAGCAGCAGGGCCACGTCCTCGAAGCTCAGCTGCTCGGCCAACTGCTGGACCGGGTAGCCGCGGTAGAGGAGCGAGTTGGTCTCAGGGTTGACTTTCGAGATGCTCGTGTAATCGGCGATGACGCCGGCGAGGCCTTTGCGGACTTCGTTGTCGTTCATGGCGGGCTCCTTCTCGGGTGGGTGTCTCCATTGACATCAGCGATAGGGCAACAGCGAGACCTTAGGGAACATCGAAGGTGAAGACCTCGTCGTCGAAGGCGGAATAACCGGCGTAGTCGACCACTTCATAGAGCCTGGCGCGGGTCATCATCTGATCGACCTGTGAGGCCTGGGTCCCGTCGGCCGCCAGGGCGTCAAGGGTGCGCTCCACCGCGCCCATGGCCGAACGCAGGGATGTCACCGGATAGATGATCAGCGCAACACCGGCCTCGGCCAGCTGCCGTCGCGTGAAAAGCTCGGACTTGCCGAACTCCGTCATGTTCGCCAGCACCGGCACATCCAGGGCGCGGCAGACAGTACGGAATTCCTCGAGGTCTTTCAGGGCCTCGGGGAAGATGGCATCCGCCCCGGCGGCCACCAGCATCCTGGCCCGGTCGATGGTCTCGTCCAAGCTGTAGGAACCACGCATATCGGTGCGCGCCATCAGCAGGAAATTCTCGTCCCTGCGTGCCTGGGCTGCGGCCCTGATACGTTTAGTCGCCGTCTCGGCGTCCACCACGCTCTTCCCATCGAGATGGCCGCAGCGTTTGGGGTTGAACTGGTCTTCGATGTGACAACCTGCCAGGCCCGCTCCTTCCAACTCCTGGACGGTGCGGGCCACGTTCATCGGCTCTCCAAAGCCGGTATCTGCATCCACGAGGGTGGGCAGGTTTGAGAGCCGGGCGATCTGCCCGGCCCGCTGCGCCACCTCGGAGAGCGTGGTCAGTCCAATGTCCGGCAGGCCCAGCTCGTTGGCCAGCACGGCCCCCGAGACGTAGAGCCCGTCGAAGCCCTTTTCCTCAATAAGCGGTGCGGACAGGGGAGTGAAGGTGCCGGGAAACTGGCGGCCCGCCCCGGGGACCAGGATCTCGCGCAGACGCTGACGCTTCTGCGCGGGCGTTGTGGTCGAGTAGAGCATCAGAACAGTCCCTTCGGTGCAGCAGCCAGGTCGATCACGCCGTCGGCGGCCACGAGGTCCAGGGCCCCGAGTTCACCGGGGCCAAGGGCTTCGAGGTTCTGCACGGCCGTCAGGAATCGATCGGCCTCCTCGTCGGTGATTAGCCCCTGGGAGAGGGTCCGGAACTTGGTGATGTACTGGTCCCGGGAGAAGGGGCGGGCACCCAGAGGGTGAGCATCGGCGACGGCGATCTCGTCGGTGATGACCTCTCCGCTGCGCAGGCGAATCTCCACTGACCCGCCGAAGGCCTTCTCCGAGATGTCCAGCGAGTGGTAGCGCCGGGTCCACTCGGGGTCCTCCTCGGTGGTGACCTTCTGCCACAGCGCCACGGTGTCAGGACGGGCTGCGCGCTGCGGCGCATAGGAGTCCACGTGGTGCCAGGTGCCGTCTTGGAGGGCCACGGTGAAGATATAGGGAATGGAATGGTCCAGGGTTTCCCGTGAGGCGCTGGGGTTGTACTTCTGAGGATCATTGGCGCCGGAGCCGATGACGAAGTGGGTGTGGTGGCTGGTGCGGATCCGCACCGATTCTACCTGGTCAGGGTCGGCGGCCTGGGGATGCTCGTGGTGCAGTCTGCGCGCCAGGTCGATCCAGGCCTGCGCCTGGTATTCCGCCGAGTGCTCCTTGGTATAGGTGTCCAGGATTGCTCGCTTCGGTTCGCCCTCTGCCGGCAGCGGCACGGTGTACTGGGCCTCGGGGCCGTCCAGCAGCCACGCGATGACTCCATCCTCGCCCTCATAGATCGGCACCGGCGACGTCTGGCCTCGCATAGCCCGATCCACTGCCTCGACTGCCATTTTCCCGGCGAATGCCGGGGCATGGGCCTTCCACGTAGAGATTTCACCCTTGCGGGACTGACGGGTCGCCGTCGTCGTGTGCAGGGCCTGTCCCACCGCCTGGAAGATTGTTTCGGTCTCCAGTCCCAGCAGCGTCCCCAGCCCGGCTGCCGCAGAGGGGCCCAGGTGGGCGACGTGGTCGATCTTGTGCTTGTGCAGGCAGATCCCCTTCACCAGATTGACCTGGATCTCATAGCCGGTGGCGATGCCGCGGATCAGGTCTGCCCCGGAGGCCTGGGTGTGCTGGGCCACAGCCAGGATCGCCGGGATATTGTCCCCGGGGTGGGAGTAGTCGGCCGCGAGGAACGTGTCGTGGAAGTCCAGCTCGCGCACCGCGACCCCATTGGCCCAGGCGGCCCACTCCGGGCTGGTGGGAGAGGCGACACCGAAGACCCCTGCACCCCTGCCGCCGGTGGAGACGGGGTGAGAGAGTGCCTGGGCGCGCGCGGCCACGATGGGAGCACGGTTCAGCGAGGCCACGGCCACTGCGGCGTTGTCGATGATCCGGTTGATCACCATCTGCGTGACGTCGGGCTCCACCGGCACCGGGTCCACGGCCACCTTGGCGATCTTATGGGCCAGCTGGTCCTCGCGGACCAGGTTCTCTTCGCTACGGTAGACCCGCACGGTGTGCTCGATCATGAGAGGTGCTTCTCCTTGTCCTCAACGGTGCCGCGGTTACCTGCGGTGTTCTTCGTGGTGATGTAGTTCAGGCTTCGCCGCAGATGCAGCCCCACTGCGGCCGCCGCCATCTCCGGATCGCCGGAGGCGATGGCCAGGCAGATCTGCCGATGCTCACCGGCTGAGTCCGCCAGGCGCGAGGGCTGACGCTTCGCCAGCCGGCGAGCCCGCACCAGATGCAGGCGCATCGTCTGCAGAGCCGCGCGCAGGTAGTCATTGCCTGCCGCCTCGTCGATGGCAGCATCCATACGGGCAGCCAGCCGATAGTGCTCTTCGGCGTCGGTGCTCGCGGAGACCGCAGCGAACTCCTCGGCCAGATGCAGAAAGGTCGCAGGCTCACCGCGTTCGGCGGCTAGTCGCGCGGCCTGGGTCTCCAAAGGGATCCGGAGCTCGAACAGGTGGTCAATGTCGGCGAGGGAAAGGCCGCTTACCACGGTGCCTCGGCCTTTTGCCTGCGCAGCCAGCCCCTCAGCGATCAGGCGCGAGAACGCTTCGCGCACCGGGGTGCGCGAGACACCGATCCGCTGAGCCTGCTCAACCTCTGCCAGCACTGTCCCTGCAGAGAGGTCTCCCTGAATGATCTCCTCACGGAGCCGGGTGTAGGCCAGATCACTTGCTCGCATGGCCTCAGTGTATACACAGAACTCGAAAACCGTCGATAGATCCCAGATGGCGTGGGGAATATTTGGTTGTGTGTATACACAACTCTTTACTTCATGTGATGCGCGTCATACCCTGAAGTCAGCAGCGCCTAGTGTCAGAGCGTTTATCAGGAGGTCGCTATGCGGTCCAGCACCACATCCAGTTCCGGGTATCGAAGGCTGTACGCGGACTCCTTGGAGGATCCGGAGACCTTCTGGTTACGCGCCGCTGAGTCCGTGGACTGGAGCAAGCCCCCGCAGCGGGCGCTGGACGATTCCGCAGCCCCCACGTATCGATGGTTCCCCGACGGAGAGCTGAACATCACCGTCAGTGCCTTGGACCGACATCTGGAGGCAGGGCGAGCACAGAAGCCCGCTCTGATCTACGACTCGGCGATGACCGGGCAACGCCGCACCTACACCTACGCCGAGCTCACCGAGGAAGTTGAACGGACTGCAGGCATGCTGGCCCAATGCGGGGTGGGCCGAGGAGACCGGGTCATCATCTACCTCCCGATGATCCCGCAGGCTCCCATCGCCATGCTGGCGTGTGCGCGCCTGGGCGCGGTGCATTCGGTGGTCTTCGGCGGGTTTGCGGCGCGCGAGATCGCCACGCGCATCGATGACGCCCAGCCGAAGGTGCTGCTCACCGCCTCCGGCGGGATTGAGCCCAGCCGGAGGGTCGAGTACCTTCCCGCAGTGGCCGAGGCGCTGAAGCTGGCAGAACATGCTGTGGCAGACGTCGTCGTGCTGGAACGGGAAGGTTTCAGCACCCGGCTGGGGGATCTGTCGGCGGAGCCGGAGATTTCCAGCCGATGGCATGACTGGCAGGACCTGCTCTCGCGCGCGCCGCGAGCAGGGGCGGTGACGGTGGCGGCCACCGATCCGCTCTATATCCTCTACACCTCTGGGACCACGGGAAAGCCCAAAGGAGTGTGGCGGGATCAGGGTGGCACCGCAGTCGCCCTGGCGTGGTCGATCTCTGCCATCTTCGACATCGGGCCCGGGGAGACGATCCTCACGGCCAGCGACGTCGGATGGGTGGTGGGACACTCCTATATCGTCTACGCACCGCTGCTGGCCGGTGCCACGACTGTGCTCTACGAGGGGAAGCCGGTGGGAACTCCTGACGCCGGGGCCTTCTGGCGCCTGGTGCAGGAGCACAGAATCAAGACCCTGTTCACCGCCCCGACAGCGCTGCGTGCCATCCGCCGTGCCGATCCACATGCCCGCCTGGTGGAGGACTACGACCTCAGTGAGCTGTGCTATCTCTTCGCCGCCGGGGAGCGGCTGGACCCCGAAACCCAGCGGTGGGCCGCACAGGCTCTGAAGGTGCCGGTGGTGGACAACTGGTGGCAGACCGAGACCGGCTGGCCCATCTGCGCGAACCCTGTGGGGATCGAGGAACTGCCCATCAAAGAGGGGTCGGCCACCCTGCCGGCCGCCGGCTACGACGTGCGGGTGCTCGATCCGCTCGGTCAGGAGCTGCCGGCGGGACGGGAGGGCAATCTGGCCATCAAGCTGCCTATGCCCCCGGGGACGCTCGCGGGGCTGTGGGGCAGCGAGCAGCAGTTCATCGACTCCTACCTCAGCGCCTTCGAGGGGTACTACTCCACCGGAGACTCCGGGTACATCGATGAGGACGGTTATGTCTTTGTCATGGGACGCACTGACGACATCATCAATATTGCCGGGCATCGGCTATCCACCGGCCAGATGGAGGCCGCGCTCGCCAAGCACCCCGCCGTTGCCGAATGCGCCGTCATCGGTCTGACCGACGAGCTCAAGGGTCAGAGGGCCGCCGGGTACGTGGTGCTGAAATCCGGAGATGCTCCTGATCACGACGAGCTTCGTCACCAGTTACGGGAGCTGGTGCGCCAGACCATCGGAGCGGTAGCCGACTTCAAGGACGTTGCCGTCGTCGAGGCCCTGCCCAAGACGCGCTCCGGCAAGATCCTGCGCAAGACCATGCGACAGATCGCCGCGGGGGAGGACTACCGCATCCCCTCCACCATTGAGGACGCCTCGGTCATCGAGGCGATCACGCCGGTGCTGCGGCCGTGAGCCAGGTGCTCAAGTACGGCTGAAACCTTCGCCTCTTGCCTGAAATCCCCGGCGGGGTAATCTGGTCGAGTTGTCCAACGACCACGTGCGAGAAAGGCAGAGGCCAGTGATTGAGCAGCCGAGGGAGCTCTTCACCATTCACGGTGATGCGATCATCGGCCCCACCGGCCGGCCGAAGCACGACTTCCCCGTACCGCCCCCGCTCGACTCCCACGGGCCCGCGCGCATCATCGCGATGGTCAATCAGAAGGGCGGCGTAGGCAAGACCACCAGCGCCATCAACTTGGGCGCGGCGCTCGCCGAGTACGGACGCCGTGTTCTCATGGTCGACTTCGACCCCCAGGGCGCGCTCTCGGCAGGTCTCGGGGCAAGCCCCCACGATCTGCATGTGACCGTCTACAACGTGCTCATGGAGCGGGACGTAACGGTTCACGACGCCGTCATCTCCACCCACGTGCCGGGCGTGGACCTCCTACCGGCGAACATTGACCTCTCCGCCGCCGAGGTGCAGTTGGTCACCGAGGTGGGGCGCGAGCAGGTCCTGGAACGGGCGCTGCGGCAGGTCCGCGACGAGTACGACGTCGTCATCATCGATTGCCAGCCCTCTCTGGGCCTGCTGACCGTCAACGCCCTGACCGCGGCCCACGGAGTGGTGATCCCGCTGGTGGCTGAGTTCTTCGCCCTGCGTGCGGTCGCCCTGCTGAAGGACACGATCGAAAAGGTTCAGGACCGAATTAATCCGGACCTGGAGATCGACGGAGTGCTGGTGACCATGGTGGATCTGCGCACCACCCACGCCAAAGAGGTGATCCAGCGCATCGTGGAGGCCTTCGGCGAGAAGGTGTTTGAGACCGTGGTGAAGCGCTCGGTGAAGTTCCCCGACGCCACAGTGGCAGCAGAGCCCATTACCAACTACGCCGAGAAGCACGATGGGGCCAAGGCCTATCGGCAGCTCGCCCGGGAGCTTATCGCCCGGGGAGGTGCGCCGTAGCAGTGGCCGCGGAGGCTGTCTCCGAGGTGGAGCCCGAGAGCAGCTCCGGGTTCCGCGTTTCCCTGGAGGGCTTCGACGGTCCCTTCGACCTGCTGCTGGGACTCATCGCCAAGCGCCGGATGGACGTCACCAAGGTGGCGTTGGCTGAAGTCACAGACGAGTTCCTCGCGTACGTGCGCACGCTGGAGCCCAGCCGCGCGCTGGACGAATCCTCCAACTTCGTCTTCGTGGCCGCCACTCTGCTGGACCTCAAGATCGCCCAGCTGCTGCCCGGCGCCGAAGTCGAGTCGGAGGAGGACATCGCAGCCCTCGAAGCACGGGACCTACTCTTCGCCCGGCTGCTCCAGTACCGCGCATTCAAGCAGATTGCCGAGCACATCGAGACTGCCGCCGCAGACAACGCTGGCAGGTTCCCCCGGCGAGCCGGTGAGCACCCCGACCTCGCAGGGCTGCTGCCCGAGCTGGTCTGGAACACGACCGCGGAGGACCTCAAGGCACTGGCCGAACGCGCGTTCCTGCGTCAGGAGATCGAGCCCGATCACGTCAAGCTGGAACACCTTCATGCCCATGCGGTCAATGTTCGGGAAGAGATGGTCGCCATGACCGCTCAGCTCCAAGCCAGTGGGAGGGCGAGCTTTGCGGAGCTGACGGCCCAGGCGCAGAACCGCCTGGTCGTCGTCGTGCGCTTCCTGGGGCTGCTGGAACTTTTCCGAGACCGACAGATCGACTTCACGCAAGAGAGTCCGCTGGGCGAGCTGACGGTGACATGGACCGGCGAAGCTCAGGGGGCCGACGCCGGAGCGGAGGCTGCCGCCCGACTTGAGGAGGATGACGCGACGTGAACCAGCAGGGGACCCCGGGCCGCCCGGAGGGGCAGCCCGAGCAGACGGAGCTGAACCAGGCCGGCGATGGACAGGAGCACTCCGCCGCGGGGACAAGCAGCGAGCTGGCCGCCGTGGAGGCGGTCCTGATGGTGGTCGAGGAGCCGGTGACCCCGGCCGAGCTGGCCGCGGCCGTCGACATTCCCGAGCACCGGGTGCAGGTGATCCTGGACGAGCTGAAAGCTGAGGCGGACGGGACTGCGGGCGGGCGCGAACGAGGTTATGAGCTGCGCGAGATCGCCGGAGGCTGGCGCTACTACTCGCGCCTGCGCTATGCGGAGCAGGTCTCGGCCTTTGTGCTGGGCGGACAGACCTCGCGCCTGTCCCAGGCTGCCTTGGAGACCCTCGCTGTCATCGCCTACCGCCAGCCCGTCTCGCGCTCAAGCGTTGCGGCGATTCGCGGAGTCAATGTGGACGGCGTCGTGCGTACCCTGGTCCAGCGAGGGCTGCTGGACACCGCGGGTACTGACCCCGTCACCGGCGCGACCCTCTACGTCACCACCGGTGAGTTCCTGGAACGGCTCGGACTGGACTCTCTGGAGGATCTGCCGAAGCTCTCGCCGCACCTGCCCGGCGTGGAGGACCTCGAGGAGAACGTAGAATCTTCTGCATGAGTTCTTCGGGAAAGCGCCGCGGGAAGCCTGCGGCGCCACGTGCTGCGCGTGCCGCCCGCACACCGAACCCCGGGCAGACGGGAGGTCCCTTCGCCTCGGAGAAGCCCGGGCGGCTCATCGCCGCCCAGCCCGTGCGAGCCAAGGTCCGGGCCGACGAGGCCGAGGCGAATTTCGAGGCAGTCCATCACCCGGAAGGGGTGCGCCTGCAGAAGGTCCTCGCCCAGGCGGGAGTCGCCTCCCGGCGAGTCTGCGAGGACCTCATCGCCGAAGGTCGTGTGGCCGTGGACGGCAAGGTCATTGTGGAACCCGGAGTGCGCGTGGACCCTCAGAGTGCCGTGATTCATGTGGACGGAGTGCGCGTCAACCTCGACGTCGCCCACCAGTACGTCATGCTGAACAAGCCCGCCAAGGTGATGTCCACCATGAGCGATCCAGAGGGCCGGAGGTGCCTGAGCGACTTCCTCACCGAGGACCAGCGCAGAGCACGCCTGGTCCATGTGGGACGGCTGGACTATGAGACCGAGGGCCTGCTGCTTCTGACCAACGACGGCGATCTCACCAATCGCCTCACCCACCCCTCCTACGAGGTGCCCAAAACTTACCTGGTGGAGGCCGCCGGAAACGTCAGCCGCCAGACGGTCAAGCAGCTGCTCGACGGCATCGAGCTCGAGGATGGTCCGATTGCGGCGGACACCTGCCGGATTCTCGGCACCGCACGTGGGCGCACCATGGTGGAGGTGACGCTGCACTCAGGGCGCAACCGCATCGTCCGTCGCATGTTCGACCACATCGGCCACCCCGTGAAACGACTGGTACGCACCGGAATCGGCCGCATCACCATAGGTGACCAGCCCCAGGGCACGGTCCGGGAGCTCGGCGCTCAGGAGATCGGACATCTGAAGGACCTCGCCGGAGGTGCTCCATGAGTGTGCTGTCCAACGGTCCGGTGCTGATCCGCGGCACCGGTCTGCTCGGGGCCAGCATCGGTCTGGGTCTGCGCGCTGCCGGTCACCACGTGCTGCTCTCGGATCCCTCCGGCACTGCCGAGGCCATCGCGCAGGACATCGGAGCCGGCACCAGGCTCACCGAGGACTCTCCGCATCCCGGTGTTGTGGTGGTTGCTGCGCCCCCGGAGGCTACGGCAACGGAGGTCGCCGCTGCACTGATTACCTATCCTCGGGCGGTGGTGCTGGACATCGCCTCGGTCAAAGCCCAGATTCTTCAGCAGCTGCTGGCTCAGACCGGCGACGCCCAGGCTCCGGCGGCTGCGGGACTGACTCGTGGGGACCTCACCCGGTACGTCGGCACGCACCCGATGGCCGGACGCGAGAAGTCCGGTCCTGTGGCGGCCCGCGGCGAGCTGTTCACCTCGATGCCGTGGGTTATCTGCCCAGCCACGGATCCCGAGACCGCCCAGCAGCTGAGCTCGGAGGAGGCGATCAGTACCGCCGTCGACCTGGCCCGCACTCTGGGCGCCAGCGTCCACCGTATGGATCCGGTGAAGCACGATGAGTCGGTCGCCCTGATCTCCCACTTGCCCCAGGTCGCGGCCTCTCTGGTCGCCTCGCGGCTGCAGGATGCGCCGGCCTCAGCACTGGCGCTCGCCGGCAACGGGCTGCGCGACGTCACCCGGATCGCCGCCAGCGACCCGGGTCTCTGGGTGCAGATCCTCTCGGCCAACTCGCGTCCGCTGGTGGAGATCCTCTATGAGCTGCGCGCGGATGTGGAGCGCCTGATCGGTACGCTGGAGGATCCGACCGCGCCGGGCGGACAAGCCGATATCGCTCAGCTCATCTCCGAGGGCAACAGCGGCGTGGCGCGTGTGCCGGGCAAGCACGGGGCGCCGCCGCAGTCCTTCGCGGTGGTCACCGTGATCGTCGATGACCGGCCGGGACAGATTGCCGCAGTCCTCAACGACGTCGAAAAGGCCGGCGTCAACGTCGAGGACCTGCGCATGGAGCACTCCGCCGGCCACCAGGTAGGTATGGTGGAAGTGTCCGTGCTGCCGGGTCGGCGCGACGAGCTGGCCCAAGCACTGACTGATATGGGATGGAAGGTAGTTCTTTCGTGAAAAACAGGCTGATCATTGCCGTGGACGGCCCCTCGGGCTCCGGCAAGTCCAGCGTCTGCCGCGCCGTGGCCACGCAGTTTGGGGCAGACTATCTGGACACCGGCGCCATGTACCGGGCCGCCACCTGGTACTGCCTGGACCAGCAGGTCGATCTCGACGACGAGGACGCCGTGGCGGTCGCCGTGGAAGAGCTTCCGCTGAACATCTCCACGGATCCTGAGCACCAGATCATCTGCGTCGACCAGACCGACGTGACCGAGGCCATCCGAGAGCCCCGTATCTCGGAGGCCGTCAGCGAGGTCGCTACCAACCGCAAGGCTCGGCAGCTGCTCATCAACGCCCAGCGCCGCATCATCGATGAATCCGGATTCATTGTGGCTGAAGGGCGCGACATCACCACGGTGGTGGCACCGGACGCCCAAGTGCGCGTGCTGCTCACCGCTTCCGCTGAGGCGCGCCTGCGCCGCCGCGGACTTCAGCTTGAGGCCGCCTCCGGGGCGGCAGAGACCCAGGAGGCCCTGCGCCGGCAGGTGCTCGAGCGTGACAAGAAGGACTCGAAGGCCTCCAACTTCACCGAGGCAGCAGACGGCGTCGCCGTGCTGGACTCCTCCGACCTGACTTTCGAGGAGACTGTGAACTCACTCATTACCCGCATCGACGACGTCCGCCAGGGCGCCGTGGCGCACACCCCCGCCGACGAGCACGTCACCGAGCGAGCCCTCTGATGGCCAGCGAGGAGGATTACACCCCCGCGGTGGAGGACGACAAGCTTGCCGAGCGCCTTGCCGCCATCTCTGAGGATGAGGCCGAGGCGCGCGCTGCCGCGCTGCGTGCCGGCCTGGAGGACTACGATCTGGATGACGAAGACGCCGCTCTCTTGAGTCTCCAGGACGACGACGACTTCGAGACTCCCTTTGTGCCCGCCCCACCCGCGCTGGCGATTGTGGGCCGGCCCAATGTGGGCAAGTCCACCCTGGTCAACCGCATTATCCGCTCACGCGAGGCCGTGGTGGAGGACGTTCCGGGCGTGACCCGCGACCGCGTCTCCTATGACGCCGAATGGAACGGCAAAGACTTCACGCTGGTGGACACCGGCGGTTGGGAAGCCGACGCCAAGGGAATCCACAAGAGGGTGGCCGAGCAGGCGGAGATCGCCGTGGATGAGGCTGACGCGGTGATCTTTGTGCTGGACGGTCTCGTGGGAGCAACCGCGGTGGATGAGGCCGTGGTCAAGATGCTGCGGCGCAAGAAGAAGCCCGTGCTGCTGGCGGCCAACAAGATCGACTCCTCGGCGCAGATGAGCGAGGTCTACCCCCTGTGGAACCTCGGACTGGGGGAGCCCTTCCCCATCTCAGCCCTGCACGGCACCGGCACCGGAGACCTGCTCGACGCCGCCATGAAGGCCCTGCCGGAAACCGCTCAGCATGGAGGCCTCATTCCGCTGGGCGGGCCCCGGCGTGTGGCGCTCGTGGGGCGTCCCAATGTGGGGAAGTCCTCGCTGCTGAACAAGCTCGCCGGGTCCGAACGCGTCGTCGTCGACAACGTCGCCGGTACCACGCGTGACCCCGTGGATGAGTTCATCGAACTCGGCGGAGAGCAGTGGCGCTTCGTGGACACCGCCGGCATTCGGCGTCGCCAGCACATGGCCTCGGGCTCCGAGTACTACGCCATGCTGCGTACCCAGCGCGCCCTGGACAAGGCGGAGGTCGCCGTCGTACTCCTGGCCGTGGACGAACCCGTCTCTGAGCAGGATGTCCGCATTATTCAGATGGCCGTGGACTCAGGTCGAGCCCTGGTGCTGGCCTACAACAAATGGGACCTGCTGGATGAGGAGCGCCGGTACTACCTGGAGCGTGAGATTGAACGCGATCTCGGTCATGTGGCCTGGGCGCCGCGGGTCAATGTCTCCGCGAAGACCGGCTGGCACAAGGACAAGCTCGCGCCGGCGCTGACGACCTCGCTCACCAACTGGGAGCAGCGTATCTCCACCGGGCGTCTTAACGCGTTCCTGGGCGAGCTCGTGGCAGCCCACCCGCACCCGGTGCGAGGAGGCAAGCAGCCCCGCATCCTCTTTGCGACCCAGCCCGCTTCGCGGCCGCCGAAGTTTGTTCTCTTCACCACCGGCTTCCTGGACCCGGGCTACCGCCGGTTCATCACTCGCCGGCTGCGCGAGACCTTCGACTTCACCGGTACGCCGATTGAGGTGCAGATGCGGGTGCGCGAGAAGCGCAAGCGCCGCAAATAAACCCGATACTGTCCGCACGGGCGGGGCGCAGTCACCAGACTGCGCCCCGCCCGTGCTTGTGCCGGCACAGTCCCCCGAGCCGACGGATCCCACCGGCAGAGGAACCCTGGTGACGGGGAACGCGCGCTAACCAACGCGGGGGATTAGCCGTCGCCAGGCGGGCGGAGTCCCTCAGACACGCCGGCCGGGCTGGCGACCCGGAGTGTGGGCCCGGTCGGAGTCGTCCTGCACCCGAGCGGCGGTGCGCCCGGGGATGAAGGCCACGACCAGGGCCAGAATGCCCACCACGAGGTGGAATCCGATGTCGAAGCCGGTGAACCCGGTGGGCAGGATGTCGAACAGCGTCTCGTCGGCAAAGGCGACGAGGGCCATGACCACGTACATCGCACCCACGATGCCGATGACGGCGCGCGTCGCGGCCACGGAGGCGGCGAACGCGACAATCAGCAGCGCAGCGGCGATGACCAGCCGGGTAATGTCCAGGGGCAGATCCACGTTCATGATGCCGAAGAGGTGGGCGGATTCTAGGAATCGTTGCAACAACGAGCGGTTTAACTGGTCGCCAGTATGTCTCGCATCTTCTCTGCTTCCACCCCAGAGTCTTCCTCGGCCGGCCGTTGAGCTCCTGGGCCACCAGTTCTAAGTCCTCCCGGCCATGGACGGAAAGATCGGTGCCCTTGGGGAAGTACTGGCGCAGCAGCCCGTTGGTGTTCTCATTCGAGCCCCTCTGCCACGGCGATGCCGGGTCACAGAAATAGATCGGAAGATCGGCCTCAACGCTGATCTTGTGATGCTGGGCCATCTCAACACCCTGGTCCCAGGTCAACGACCCACGCAGCTGCTGGGGCAACGTCTTCATCCGCTCAGTCAGTGCGGTCGCCACAGTCTCGGCAGTGTGGTCCCCAGGCAGGTGGCAGAGCATCACGAACGGGGTATGACGCTCCACCAGAGTCGCGATCGCTGAGGTATTGCCAGCGCCCATGATCAAGTCGCCTTCCCAGTGGCCGGGCACGGCTCGATCCTCGACCTCAGCAGGACGGTCACTGATCATGATCATCTGCTCACCCAGCACCCGGGGTCTGCGCTGCTCACCGGTGGGTCGGCGGCGGGCTCGGCCGGTGCGCAGCGCGGACTGGACTTCTCTTTTCAGCCCGCCGCGGGCCTGTAGGTAGAGAGCCTGGTAGATCGTCTCGTGGCACACACGCATCTCCTGATCAGCTGGGAAGTCCTCTGCCAGCATGGTGCTGATCTGTTCAGGCGACCAACGTATCCGAATCTTGTCCTGGACATAGTCGAAGAGCCTGGTGCCAGGGATGAGTTTCCGCGGCTTGGTCCTGGGCCGGCGGGCGATGGTTTTCTGATGCGCCCGATAGGGGCGATAGACCCCGCTGTGGCTGTTGCGAGCGATCTCACGAGTGATCGTGGAACGAGCCCGCCCCAGCTGGGCGGCGATCCTTGCTGGTGGTGTTCCTACAGCATGCTCATCAGCGATGAGCATGCGCTCGTCTAGGCTCAGGTACCGGCGATGGACCCCAGGAGCAGCCGAGTCAGCAATTTGCATCATTCTGCCTTTATAACCAGCAGAAGCGATTTCTTTCTCCCACCGCAACGAGGCTGCCATGCTCACCACTGCAGCTTCGGCGGCAACAGTGCGCGGCTTCCCCTGCAGGCGTAGCCGGTGATATTCCTCCCGGCCTGGATGAGCAGGCCGACCCGTGCTGGCATAGTCCAGGCCAGCATCTCTGGCCCATAGACGCAGAGTCTCACGCGAGATGCCCACCTCCTGACTGAGGTGAGTGCGGTTGGCCCCTGCGGCGAGGCGTTTGAGTACTTCGGTCTTCGCCTCGGACGAGTAGCCGCGGCCCTGTCCTCGTTCTCGTTCAAACACGTTGCAGCTCCTGAAATCATCAGGTTGTTGCAACGTTCACTAAAGCCCAAGGCACGTTTTCGCGCTCAAAGCGACCAAAACGCCAGAGTCACCCGGCATCTGGTCGCGGGCTGAGACCGACGGCCGCCCTCAGCGGGATCCCGCCGCAAGCTCCTGCCGGATGATCTCGGCGCCAGCGCTCAGGGCCTCCAACTTGCCCCGCGCGACCTCCCGGGCCAGCGGGGTCATGCCGCAGTTGGTGGAGGGCCAGAGCTTGTCGGCGTCGACGTACTGCAGTGCCGTGCGCAGCGTGGCGGCCACCTCCTCCGGGGTCTCGACGGCGGTGCTCGCCACGTCGATCGCCCCCACCATCAGCGTCTTACCGCGGACCAGCTCCATCAGCTCCGCGGGGACGTGGGAGTTGTGGCATTCCAGCGAGATGATGTCCAGGCTGGAGCGCTGCAGCTTGGGGAAGATCTCCTCATACTGGCGCCACTCCGAGCCCAGGGTCCTCTTCCAGCTTGTGTTGGCCTCGATGCCGTAGCCGTAGCAGATGTGTACCGCGGTCTCGCACTCCAGCCCTTCGGCGGCCCGCTCCAGGGCGGCGACGCCCCATTCCTTCACCTCGTCGAAGAAGACGTTGAAGGCAGGCTCGTCGAACTGGACGATGTCCACGCCCGCGGCAGCCAGCTCCTTGGCCTCCTGGTTGAGGATCTCGGCGAACTTCCAGGCGAGATCCGCCCGGCTGCCGTAGTGGTCGTCGTAGAGGGTGTCGACCATGGTCATCGGGCCGGGAAGCGCCCATTTGATGGGAGCGTCGGTGTGCTGACGCAGGTTCTCGGCATCGGCGACGAAGACCGGGCCCCTGCGCGTCACCTCGTCGACCACCACCGGCACGGAGGCGTCGTAGCGGTCGCGGATCCGCACCGTCTTCCGGTTCTCGAAGTCCACTCCGTCGAGGTGCTCGATGAAGGTGGTGACGAAGTGCTGCCGGGTCTGCTCACCGTCGCTGACCACGTCGATGCCGGCTTCCAGCTGATCCGCCAGGGAGAGGCGCAGAGCGTCCCTCCGGCCCTCTGCCAGCTCCTGACCTCCGAGCTTCCACGGGGACCAGAGGGTCTCAGGCTGCGCCAGCCAGGAGGGCTTGGGCAGGCTTCCGGCGGTGGAGGTGGGGAGCAGCTTGTTCATGAGGTCTCTCCCTGGGATGGGTGGTGGTGATCCGAGAAGCGGGCAGACCACTGCTCGAGCTTCTCATGGTGCGGCGCGATGAGCGCCTCCTGGGCGAATCTGCCCTGCTCCACGCCGAGGCGGGAGCGCTCCTCCCTGTCATAGACGATCCCGGTGGGCGTGTAGTCGGCATGGTCGAGGCTGGGCCGGTAGGACTGGCCGGCGGGAGTGTTCGCGCTGTAGATCTCCGGACGGTAGATCTTCTGGAAGGTCTCCATCGTGCTGATCGTGGCGATGAGCTCCAGATCGGTGTAGTCCTCGGTGAGGTCGCCCAGGAAGTAGAAGGCCAGCGGGGCGGCGCTGCCCGGCGGCATGAAGTACCGGACCCGCATCCCCATCTTCCCGAAGTACTCATCGGTCAGCGAGTAGTCGTCCTGCTGGTATTCGACGCCGAGGACGGGGTGGCTGTTCTCGGTCCGGTGGTAGGTCCTGCTGCTGGAGACGCTGATGCAGATGACCGGCGGCTTGCCGAAGTGCTGCGTGTAGCCCTCGGACTGCAGGAAGCCCTTGAAGAGGTTTCCGTGCAGCACCCCGAAGTCCTCGGGGAGGCCGGAGTCCGGGTGGTTCTGGGCGTGCTCGCGCAGCCGCATGCTGAAGTCGTAGTCCCGCACGTAGGAGGAGAAGTTGTTGCCCACGATGCCCTCGGTCCGCTGCCCAAGACGTCGGTCAACGATGCCGGTCTGCAGCATCTCGATTAGGGGGAAGGACTCCAGGCCGCCGTCGCCCTCGAGATCGATGTTCACCGAGATGATGTCGAGCTCGACCGAGCAGCGGCCGCCCTCCTCATCGCCGGCCAGCGCGTTGAAGCGATCGTCGATCATCTGCAGGGCCCGGCGCAGATTCTCCCGCCGGCCCTCACCCCGGGCGAGGTTGGCGAAGTTGGTGGTCAGGCGGGTGTCACCCAGAGGCTTGTAGTCTTCGTCGAACCGGGTCTTCTCGATGGAGAACGTCAGATCTGTCATCTGGACTCCACCAGCCGGACGGTGTGATCGTGCACGGACAAGCGTGCGCCCCTTTCCGAGATGATGAACAATCCGCGACGTGGCAGGATATCTTCACTTGAACGCTAATCGCCGGAGCAACCGCGCGCAAATCAGGGCGGGGACCTCGACGCCGGCGCCCCCTCAGAAGCAGGAACCAGATGGTCAACCGCTGCGGCTCGCCGTGGGAGATCGTGGACGTGGCCGCGCTCATGCTCGCGACCTTCATCGGTTGTGCGTGCCTGGCATGGACCCTGACCCGGCCCGGGGTCCACAACGCCGCCGTCGCCGCCCGGAACCTGGAGCAGCTGGAGGACCTGCTGGGCTGCTTCAGGCTGAGCCTGGCCGGGGAGGACCTCGCCCTCATCGACAGGGCCAGCCGTCCGGGTATCATCTACCCGCACTGGCATCAGGCGGATATGGCCGGCGAACGGCTCAGCCCCGCCGATGAGGACATCATCGGGACCATCCGCGACCAGGTAGCCGAGCGCTTCGGCGCCCGCTCCTGAGCGCCGCGGCCGGCGGGCGGGAGACTCCGGACGGTTAGACTCTCCGCGTGAACTCATGGGTCCCCGAGGCGCTGGCCGCCCTGCACGGCGCACTCTCCGGAGAGTCCCCGCCGCTGGAGTTCCTCCCTGCTGAGGAAGGCGCCCCCCCGCTGGACGGAGCGGACCGAGGTCCAGGCTCTCAGAGAGACCGCGCCCGCCGTCGTCGTGCGCACCTCCGGCTCCACCGGGACTCCGAAGGAGACGCTGCTCTCGGCCGGGAACCTGCAGTCCTCCGCTGAGGCCACGGCTGAGGCCCTCGGCGGGCACGGACAGTGGCTGCTGACCCTGCAGCCCAGCTACGTGGCGGGGCTGGCGGTGCTCAGCCGCTCCCTGCTGGCCGGGACGAGTCCGGCCGTCCTGCTGGAGCGGACCACCGATCCTGAAGCCTTCGCCGCGGCGGCCGAACAGCTGACCCATGAACGCCGCTACGTCTCTCTGGTGCCCACCCAGCTGCAGCGGCTGATCCAGCACGACGGCGCCCGCCTGCTCGCAGCCCTGCGCCGCTTCGACGCGATCCTGCTGGGCGGCGGGGCGACCTCCCCGGAGCTCTTCGGCCGGGCGCAGGAGTTGGGCCTGAAGGTCATCCGCACCTACGGCATGTCCGAGACCGCCGGGGGCTGCGTTTATGACGGCCGCCCGCTCGCCGGAGTCACCGTGGAGACCGATCAGACCGGCGCTGTGCTGATCTCCGGGCCCATGGTCGCCCAGGGATACCTGGACCCAGCGCTCACCGCCGACCGCTTCAGCACCGACGCCCAGGGCCGGCGCAGGTACCGCACCGACGACCTCGGCCGGCTCGGTCCCGGCGGCACCCTCTCCATCACCGGCCGCGCCGATGACGTCATCAACACCGGCGGGATCAAAGTCTCCGCGGAGAGGGTCCGCCAGGTCCTGGAGGCCGACCCGCAGGTGGACGAGGCCTTCGTGGCCGGCGTCGGGCACCCCGAATGGGGGCAGCAGGTGGTGGCCGCCGTCGTCGTCTCCGGGGGCGATGGTCCCGGGTCGTTGGATGCCGAGCAGCTCCGGGGCAGGGTGCGCGCCGAGCTGGGGCCGGCCGCGGTCCCGAAACGGATCACCACGCTGCCCGCACTCCCCCGGTTGACCAACGGCAAGCCGGACCGGCAGAGGCTCCTGACCCTCCTTCGGCGTTGACTCCGGCGTTCTGGTCGTTATGACGCAGTTTTTCTGCTCGTCTTCGATGAACAGCCCAACGATGCCGAGCAGTCCGACGAACGCACCGAGGATGATGGCGATCAGGCGGTGCAGATGCATGAGCAGCTTCCTTCCGTGAGAGGCCTTCTTCATGACACGACCGGTCGGCCGATGGGGTCACCAAACGGTCCGCTCGCCCGTGCGGTCTACCCCTCAGGTGCCGAAAAACCCCAGGTCAGACCCGTGTTCGTGAATGGGGGTGTGATCCCCGGAAACTCTCAAGGAAGCCTCTGTTTCTTATCAGAAGACCACCAGGTAGTGCTCGTATTCTTCGTCCGGACACTGCCGGTTCGCCGATTACGGGTTTCGGTCAGGATTCATGTAGACTTTTCTGGTGCTTCCGCCGGGGTTCCGGTTCGGCAGCACGACAACGGGCTATAGCGCAGCTTGGTAGCGCGCTCGTCTGGGGGACGAGAGGTCGTGGGTTCAAATCCCGCTAGCCCGACCACGACTCGATTACTCAAACAGGAGACTGAACGGTCTCGAGTCACGGGGGTCACCGCTGAGTGCTTAGACACACGAAACCCGCCAGATCCAATGGATCCGGCGGGTTTTTCGATTCTCGGGCCGGAGGCCGTGAGGTCGCTTGTTCCCTGGGGTTCCTCGGCAGTGCCTTCTGTAACCTGCGTGGTGGTGGTTTCGCTGACGATGTCTCGCGCTTCGTCGCTGAAGATGATGTCCATCGGTGGCTCGAGTTGGTACTCGATGCTGTGGTTTCCGATCTCGTCCTCGTGGACGATGATTCGGCTGAAGAACAGCATATTCAGTTCACGCTTCAGCTTGTCTGGCGCGTAACGGTAAGCCTGGCCCGCATTCTCTGCGAGGTCCATTGCCAGCCGGATCAGTTCCTCACCCTGCTCGAAGTCCGCACTGATTGCCTCGAGCCGTTGCTTGGTTGAGGTGTGCTCGCGCTGGAGGCGCTTCTGCTCCTCGCGCAGGATGTCTACAGGCGACTCGTCGTCGTAGTGCATCTCCAGCAACTTGCGTTGCTTGCGCTCGATGTCGCTGATCTTTCGGGCCAGCTGTTCACGTTCTTCGTGGGTGTCCTTCTGGATCTCTCGCAGCCCGTCCTGAAGCACTGTCTCCATTGACTGCCGATATTCATGGCTGAACCGGATGCGTTCGTGGAGTCGGGTGATTTCATCTTCTAGCCAGTCGACGGGGACAAAGCGCATCTTGCAGTCATTGCGCTTACCGTGCCGCCCAGCGCAGGCAAAGTAGTCATAAGGCACCCCACGGCCGTTCTTCACCTTCTGCAGGATGAGCCGCTCACCGCACTGGCAGAACACGACCGACTTCAGGTGGTGGTCATGGACCCGGTCACGCTGGCCGACTCTGTCCCGGGTCTCCAGGATGCGCTGGACCTCTTCGAAGGTCTCGTCGTCGATCAGCGGCTCGTGGTTGCCCGGATAGGTGATGCCGTTGTAATTGACTCTCCCGGTGTAATACGGGTTCTTCAGCATGCTCTGGAAGGTGGTCAACCCCAGGGCCTGGGAGGGACGCTGCTTGGTGGGCCTGGTGGTGAACCCGCGGTCGGTCATCTCCTTCAGCAACGCAGTGGTGGTCCAGCGTCCGGTGGCGAATTCCTTGAACGAGGCGGTGACGTAGTGTGCCCGGTCGGGGTCCACGATGACAGTGGCTTCCTCGTAGCCTCCGCGGATGATTCGCTGGTTGAGGTAGCCGATGGGCGCGATTGTGGGTGTGCCGCCCTGTTCGACTTTTTGCTTCATGCCCTTGATGACCTCGTTAGCGAGGTTGCGGCTGTAGAACTCAGCGATTGAGCTCATGATGCCGTGCAGCAGCATGCCGCCTGGGGTCTGGTCGATGTTCTCGCTGGTGGAGATGAGCCGGACGCCGAGTTCTTCGAATCGGGCGTTGAGGATGGCGTCGTCTCGGCGTGATCGGGCGAGACGGTCTACTTTGTGCACGATGACGTAGTCGATCTGCTGGGCCTCTTCTTCGAGGTATTTGAGCATCTCCTGGAGTGCGGGTCGTTTGGTGCTGGTGCCGGAGACGCCGCGTTCGACGAACTCCTTGACGACCTCAGCACCGAGGCTGCGAGCCTTCTTCTTATTGGCATCCCTCTGCGCCGGGATGGAGAAGCCTTCTTCACGTCCTCCGCGTTGGGCCTGTTCCCGGGTTGAAACGCGCAGATAGGATACGGCCCGCTTCGGAGTGAGCCCCTGTGCCAGTGCGGCAAAAGGATCCACCGGGGCCTGTGGTTGGGTATGTAGGTTGCTCATACTTCCATTGACGCTCACTTGCCCCGAAGAGTCGAGCGTTTTCAGGTTTTCCTCAGCGGACTTATCCACAGCCTCCCCGGTAGGTGGGTGCCGCTCGTTGTGCTGGCTACCCATAGCGGCCTCCGGTGCTGTCGGGGATGAACAGATAGATCTGTCCATCGCTGTGCCAGATGACCTCGTAGATGGTCTCGATGTGCTCCCATAGGTCAGCCTCGCTGTGTTTTTCCAGGTGCTCGGGGCTGAGGATGGACTCAATGGCCTCACGTTTGCTCTGGTAGGTGCCGTAGTAGCGGGCCAGGAAGTCATTGACCATCTCGTCCACATGCTGCTGCGGATCCATCTCATCCAGGTAGGCCTCGAACGCCTCACCCTGGTCAGATACTGCCGCCTCGAGCCCATCGTGCATGGTGCACAGGTAATCCAGCAGCGGATCTTGCTCCTCGAAGCCTGTCTGGTATTCGTAGTTACTTGGCATGGCGGTCCTCCCATTCCCCGGTGCTGTTGCGGCCGACTTCTCCAGTGGCCGCTTCATGGCGCAAGAAGAGGTGGACAGCGCGTCCGGCCCACACCATCTCGTAGAGCTCCGCCATCTCCTGGCGCAACAGCGGATCGTCCCGGTCATAGCCTCGGTACGCAGCGATCTCATGAATAAACTGGTGCGGATGCGGCCTGCTACCGATGTACTCAGCATCCATGCGCTTCCGGTAATCATCCGCTAGGACATCAACACTTGGGCGGCGTAGGTGTGCCGAGGCGACGTAGAAGCGCTCGTCCAACAGCTCGGCTGCCCGGTTCGCCGCGAGTTCTGCTATCTCTTCGGCGTCTTCTCCGGGTTCAGGTGTGCGGTAGTGACAGGCAAGCGCTGGAACACCGCGGGACGGGTTCTGCGTAATGACGTGGTCCATGTCATCGAAGCTGTTGCGGACTCTCGGGAGGAAGTCGGCGTAGCCTTCTTCTGCCAGGATCCAGTTGCCCAACCAGTTGGCAGCCTCCCGAGTCTCCGGGTAGATGTTCCTGCGGTCCAGTACGTAGCAGAGTTCCTCGCGTACTGACCCCGGCAACAGTCCTCGGTTATGGGCCAGATCCGCCAGACGGGACTCATGGTCTGCCACGGCGGTGCTGAGTAGCTGCGCGATGGCCTTAGCGTCATCATCTGCCAGGGGTCGAGCCTCCTGATGGGCTTGGAGGCAGACGCCCATCATGGTCCGGACAATGTCGATAGATCCCTGGTCGGGTTTCTCGTCGCTGACTGGCCCCATGTGCTCGACGACCTGAGCGCGGATGCGCTGGGCCTTCTCCGTCCGGTGCCACGGGGTCGGTGGACGTTCGTGGTTATGTGGCCGTTCCATTACCGCACCTCCTCGCTCTGACCGTCACTGTCAGCCAGCGCTTCGGCATCGGCCTGGGCCGTGTGAGTAGGCGTTTCGAAGGCGTGGACGCGTCCATCCAGCGGGATCAGCTCGGTATCGGCCAGCAGGTCATTTTTGACGGCCTCTTCGTCGAGCTTCACCCAGTCCTCGGGGATGCGTAGTTCCAGGGCCAGGTTGTCCAGGTGGGCGCGCAGATCGATGTTGCCCAGCCGGTAGTCAATGAAGTGCTCGACATCGTCGAAGCTGCCCTCGTACTGGCTGAGGAAGCCCGGCTCCCAGGCGTCAGGATCGTCCCCGCTGTCAGGGTGCAGGATCCAGGCCAGCATTGGGGTGCCGTACTGCTGGTGTAGCAGCTTGGCGTGCTCCCGGGCAGCCTCGTCCTGGATGACGTCGAACAGCGTCTCGGGGATGCGGCCGGGGTCGGTTAGTTCGTGTTGCTCCTCGGGTTCGAGGTGTTGGTTGCAGGTGAGTTTCTCGTACATGGTTTTTCCTCCTTTCAGGGTTATTTCTCGTAGACGTGCCATTGGCGGACTCCGGGCACGATGTCCCAGGTCTCGGTGATGTGCTGCCAGATGCGGCGACGGTCGACCTTGACCAGCACCGCCCGGCCTAGTGCGGGGTTATCGGCGATGGTCCCGTCAATGGCTTGTTGCAGTTCTGCGATGCCGCCAAGGGTCTGGAGTACTTCTTCGCGGGAGTTGTAGCTGGTGATGTAGTGCTCGCGGAAGCGGTTCTCAATGGCAGGGTCGTTGGCGTCGACGTCTGGCAGGCTGGCGTAGGCGGAGAACGCTTCGCCGTAGCTGGCGATGAGCTCATCCAGGTACGGGGCTTCTTCTTCGGACAGGTCGCTGCCGCGGACCTCGAGTCGGTGTTCTAGTTCCGGTTCAGGGTGCGGCTGCCAGTCCGGCAGGTCCTCGCCGGGCTCCCGTGGTGCGGTGTAGCCGGAGCCGTTTTGCTGCTCAGGCGGATCCGCTGGGATAGCGGTGCGGGGATCCCGCTGACCGTGGTGGTCGTAGCTGCTATTTGGTTGGTGTTCGTGGTGGCGCATAGGTCACCTCCTTTCACGGTTATTTGGTGTATTGGTGCAGGCGGCCGTCGAGCTCGACGATGTCCCACCCTTCAGTGATGAGTCCGTTGACGGCCTGGTAGTCCCAGTGCAGGAATCCGGGTGGGATGGCTTCAGCGTGGATGAGGCGGTCGAGTTCTTCCTGCCAGCCCAGGGCCTGGATATGTGCTCGGGCGAGCTGGTCGTAGTCGTTGAAGCTGCCGAGATAGCAAGACAGGAATTGCTGTTCCAGATCGATGCCGCCACCGGTCAGGTCGACGTCGTCGAGGGTCAGGAAGGCGGCGAAGGCGGTGCCGTACTTGGCGTGCAGGTCGTGGATCTCGTCCTGGACCTCGGAATTATAGGTCGACTGAGCTGTTCGCTCTGCGATCTCGCTGGTGCGGGTCTCGTCCAGTAGCTCGTAGATATCCGGGGTCTCGAGTTCAGGGTTGAACTGCTCGATGGTCAGCAGTGCATCTATGTCCAACTCGGGGTCGGCGTACCGGCTGTAGCCCTCGGGCTGCTGGGGTTGGTGTTCGTGATGGTGCATAGGTCACCTCCTTTCATGTGGTGGTTGTTATTGACGCTTGCCTTTGGGCGGTGGGGCGAGTCCGGTGCGGATTGTGTCCGGCAGATCGCCCATGGTGGTGACCAAGAACATCTCGGCGATCAGCTTCTGGTCATTGCCCTTGGCGGCGGGAGCGGTGTGCTCTCCCAAGTAGCGCAGGAGTTGGTCGGCGCGTTTGGCGTTGGGGCAGATCCAGATCACGACTGGAAACACTCCGACACTCTGCTGCTCAAGTCCAGAGCGGTAGTAGGCGTCGTAGCGCCAGCACTGCCGGATGATCCGCCCAGGGTTCTCGGTGGCCCGGTCGACCTCCAGGAAGGCGTAATACTCCCGTTCTCTGGCCCGTGCGTAGAGGTGCAGGTCTGGTTTTAGGGTGACCTTCTGCCCGTAGGGGCCGAGGTGGTCACGCCAGGCTGCCGGTTCGCCGGTGAGCTCCAAGGCATGGAGCCCGTCCTGGCGAGCGAGCTCGGTCAGGAGGACGCGGGTCTCGGTGACAGCCAGCGTGTGGGCGATGAATTCGGCTGAGCGTTCGGTCTTACGCGGTCGTTTACGCTTGCCGGTGACCGCACTATTGCCTTTGGATGTCGCGGTCCAGATCTTTGGACCGGAGCCGCGTTTACGCCCGCCAATGACCTGGGGCATCTGGAGCAGGTAGCCGTGCTCGACCAGGCGGTTCAAATGAATTGGTGTCCGTCGCGTGGCGGTGGCCAGGTTCTTGTACCTGCGTGCTGTCAGCCGAGCCAGCTGGTTGGTTGTTGCGAACTGATTCTCGACGATTCTCTTCAATAATTCGCCGTAGAGCGGATAGCCCAGCGGGTCCGGAAGCTGCTGCGTGTTCGGGGCAGTCATGACCGGGTCTCCAGGGATCTGCTGCTTGCCGGGTGGGCCGAGCGCGGGGCTGGATGATCACCCCTGTAAAGGGGGTGAGTCATCGGCAGGTCTCTGCCAAAGTGCCCATGTTTACGCCGATGTGGGCAGGTGTTCATGATCTCGGGATGACTGCCGAGATGACTTGCCCACATCTGGAGGCTGTGGCATTTCTGGCGTCGAATCAGGCAGGTCATGAGGCGGCCCTCCCGCCAAACCCAGCCTCCGTTTTCGTATTTCGACGCGCCTTCGTCTTGCTCCCTGTGCGCTGCTTCTGCGCGGCGGACACCTCATCTACTGGGACGGCGTAGTTCTCCTGCGCGGTGGCGGCGACCTCAGCTGGGTCTGAGACAGATTGTGGGGCTGGACTGAGTTGGATGGTCATCCAGGGGGTTTGGCGGCCGCGGTGCATCAGCTGGGCTTGGGCGTGGTAGGCCGGTAACTGCTCGTAGTCGGCTGGTTCCAGTCCACCGAAGGTCTTGGCTATCGTGCGGGCGTCTTTGCCCGAGAGCGGCAGATAGATACGGTTGCGGGCATTGGAGAGCACGGCTTCGGCAACCTTGGGTGTGAACTGGTTCAGGTGCTGATTCGCCAGGTGCATGGCGACGCCGAGGCTGCGGGCTTGGGCGAGGATGTCGGTGAGGTCGCTGGCTGCACCGAGTCCGGAGATGAAGTCGTGGGCTTCATCGATATGCAAGCTGATGACGTGGCGGCGTTCCCGGGGCAGTTTTTGCCGGGTCAGGGTGTGCTGCCAGAGCATCCCGATCAGCAGGTTGCCCAGTAGCCGGGCAGGCTCTGCCCCGATGACCCCTTTGTTGAGGTTCACGATGAGGATCTTCCGGCTGGTGAAGACCTCTCGCAGATCGAACCGCGGTTCAGACTGGCCGAGAATCGCTCGTAGGGAGGGGCGTAGCTGAATCGGGTGCAGGCGACGTAGTACTGGGGCAATAGCCTCTTGTTGTTTGGCCGGAGTCATGGCTTCGAACTGCTGCCAGAACTCCAGCCCGGAGTCGTCTGCGACCTGGGTCAAAATCTGGCGGCGGAAACCGGGGTCGGTCAATAGTGGGATGACATCTAGCAGCGTGGAGCCAGGTACCCGGACCAGGGTGTGGATGGCCGTACTGAGGGTTTGCCGTACCCCCACGCCCCAGGGGCGGGCATCCAGACCTTCAAACACGGCCAGGAGATGATCTGCGGTCTGGGCTTCCATACCGCGCGGAGCCTGTAATGGATTGAGCCCGACGACGGTGTCAGCCGTGGCATCCAGGACCACCACATCCGAGTGTCGGTCTGCGGGGATGTGGGCCAGGATGTCATCGGCCAAGTCGCCCTTGGGGTCCAGGACGACCACGCTGGCTCCTACGGCCATGTCGTGAGCGATGAGGTTGAGCATGGCAGTGCTCTTACCGACACCGGTTGGGCCAAGCAGGTGCGAGTGGTACGCCGCGTCCTGGAGGCTGTAGCCGATCTTCACCTTCTCGAATCCAGGCGCGGCAGAGACTCCGAGCGTGCGCTCTGTTGGCGGGAGCGTAGCCGATGGTGGGGCCAGTTGCGGGTGTCCGCTGCCATATACCGGGAGCTCTCCGTCACCGACCGGCCAGCCCGCCACGGAGGCGGCTTCGCCGCTGGAAAGGCGCAGGGGCCAGCGCCACCCTCGGCGCAGGGTCAGAATGCGTTTCGGCGGTAGGTTCTTCAGTCGCAAGGTGGTGCTGGCGGTTTCGAGGACTTTCAGGGCGTCGCGGACCTGGGAGATCAGGTGCCGGGCGCGGCTGATTGTCGAGGCACTCGCCCCGATGCGCAGACTGGAATCGAAGCCGTGCTGTTCGCGCCGGTGGCGCAGATTCGGTGACTTCTCCCGGCCAGAGGGTCGTTCTGGGTGCATGAGCACGCGGAAGAACTCCGCCCAGGTATCCGGAAATGGGATCGGTGGCGAGTGCCGGTGACCCAGCAGTAATTGGATGGTGAGCTCATCCTCGGCGCGGAGGGTGCCGAGCACGGTATAGAGGTTCTTGGCTGCCTGTTCGATCCGGGATGGATCCAGGTGTGCTCGGGTGCCACGGAGTCGGACGGACACCGCCAGCTGTGGCTCCCGGCGCACCCGTGACCGAGCGCGGGTCTGTACTGGTAGGTGCGCCCGAACCAGGCTGTCGAGGTCGGCGATGCGCGGCTTACCAGCAGCCATGTACCAGCGCAGCGACGGTGTGGCTTCTTTCTCGCCCCGGGCGCGGATCTCAAAGCCGATCTGTCCGAGGTTTGAGGACGAGGCCAAGTGCTCCATGCAGCTGCCTGCCTGCAGCGGTGTGACCGCTTGGGTGAAGATCATCTCCCGTAATACCGGGACACCGGGACTTGGAGGCTTGATCGATGACGACTTCGTGGTCGACTTCGCAGCGGAGTGCTGTTTTGGGTTAGATGCTGGGCTCTTCGTCATAGTCGCCTCCTTTCTCGGTGTCCTTCGGCGTTGAATCGGTGGTGTGCTCCAGGTGGTGCATCGCGATGCGCAGTAGCGTCATGGCGTGCCGGTCCTGGTCGATCTGTCTGTGCCACACCGGGGTTACTCGGTGCTTCGGCTGGGCTCGTCCTGGTGGTCGTCCGCGTGGACGACCTGCCGGTTTACGCGGGCTCATGATCGGCCTCCTGTACGGTGGCCTGCGGTGGTGTTCACCAGGTGCTTCTGGCTCTGTGCCAGGCCACCAGCGCCCATACGAGGGCGACGATGAGGGCGGCTGCGGTGATCCAGATCCAGTAGGTCTTGATCAGCTCGATGGCCAGCACGATGGCGATCGCGGCGACGAGCACGCGTAGGCAGGCGTTCAGCAGCCTCGAGGTCACGGAGGATGGCTTGTCGGTCATGGGCTCTCCACCTACTCATCGCTGTTCTCCTGGCCCGCTGGCAGCAGGCGCTGCCCGGTGGGCTGGTCATCAAAATCAGACGGCACCGGGTAGCCGAACCGGGCCAGTGAAATCGTGCTCTGGCATTCCAGACCCCATATGTCCCAATGGGCCGTGGTCGGGGCCTCTCGCCTGGCGAAGAGCTCCAAGCGCGGAATATCCGGATCCCCAAGATTGCGATCGCACACCAGATGCATTTCCTCAGGCTTGTGGCTGTGATCCTGACGGGGCCAGAATGCCCAGTTCGGCTGGCTCCGGAATGCAGGCTTCGGCTTACCGCGTTTGCCGACAATGCACCATTCGGCCGCCGTGCGTGGGAAGTCACCCATACCCATCTGGCTGCGCACCCAGCTAAAGGGGCGGTGCCAGCGGAAACCCCAGGCAGGCAGAACTTCCTGGATGGCCAGCGGAATGGCCGCATCCGTCACCCAGAGCATCAGCCAGGCGTCATCGGCGGCAATGTGTTTTACGGCGTCACCCATGGCCACGATCTGCTCGTTGTCCATGAGGGGGTAGTGCGTAGCGGCAGACAGGCGACTGGTGCCCTGTCCGGGCTTCCACGGCGGATCCGCCAGGATCAGCCGAAACGTGCCGGGCTTCGGCGTTCCATCTGGTTCGTTGTGCTGGTGGTGGTTGTGCTGCATTTTGGCAAACTCCTTCTAAGGTCATGAGGGTTGGTATCTAAATCCCCAGGTCAGCGGCAGATAGGCCGGGTCGGGTCTTGCCTCTTAGTAAGACGGAACTGGTCAAGAATTCCTAGAGCACTTGAGCCAGATGGGCCGGTCGAAACGTCTCGGGCTACCAGAGGTAGAGGCCGAAAAATGTGTCGCGGTCTACCTGTAGCGTCAAAAACACAACATTCGAGGGGAAGAAGAAGCGCCGCCTCATTCGGCGACGTTCCTCCACCCTTGTCCAGCGGCCTCGTGCATGGCCATCCGGGTCTGGCGGTGGATCTTGTCTTGCTCGGCCTTGGCGGCCAAGTACTCCGCTACCAGACGCTGCTTGGAGGTCATGACCGGGACTTCCGGGCGTGGGCGACGGTGCTGGATCCAGTCCAGTGAATCCTCGACCACCACCTCGGACTCCGTGGGGGCCGGGGCCTCCGGGCTGAAGTGCTGACGAAGGTACTCCAGCAGCATCCTCAGCCCGGAGGCGGCACCGATCACCAGCACCGTGGCCAGCACGGCGATGATGAACAAATCAGCGGCAGTCATGACCGGCTACTCTCCGAACCGCATAATGCCGCGCCGGAACTTCTCGGCCGCCGCCATCTCGATCTCCGCCAGCACGGGGGCAAGCTCCGGATTCTGCTGCTGATGGTGGAGCCGGGTTTTGTCGATATCTGCCATCAGGTCCATGCCGTTGACGGCTAAGGCGGCAGTGGCGTCCTGTTCCAGTTTGGCCAGGCGGGCTTCGTGTTTGACCCGGTCAACGGCCTGGTCGTATTTCCGCGATTCCTGGCTCCGGGAGAGCGCCCGTCCGCTACTGCTCCACTTCTCAAGCTCACTCATGGTGATCACCTCCCTCCGCGGCGTTACTGGAGGGGTGACGCTGCATATCCTCGCGGCGCTTGGCCTGATGGCGGCGCAACCGATCCAGAATCTCATTGCAGACTGGCACCACATCCTGGCGGATAAAGCGGTCGAGTTCTTCGCGGGCGTCCCGGGTGGCGCTGGAGAACTCCACGGTGGCCACTTCGTTGACGTCTGCCATGCGGGAGATGAGCTTGTTGTAGCTCTCCTCGAAGTCGGCGTGGGCCTCCAGCAGATCCGTCAGACGCTGGAACCCAAGGTGGGCGTATCCCGCCTCATGGGGATCGCCGGTGTACGGACTCTCAGGTGTATACATGGTGCTGCTCCTTGAAGCATCGATTTGATCTGACACTTCAAGCCTGAAGTCCCCGGTTCAGGAGCACTACGACAATCTCTCCGCACCGTTGCGGAAGATTTGCGGGACCACGCCCAGGGCTGTCCCTGGCATAGGATCAGGATCAGCACCCAGAGGAGGCCGGATCCGTGAACCCGACGCGTGAGCAGATCATCCGCGACCTCAACGTGCTCTCGACAGGTCCTGGACTCAACGAAGACCACATGATCGGCCAAGCTCGGCACATCCCCTATATGGACCAGGTCGAGCACCAAATGCAGGTTGAGGGTGTTGGAGAGGATGAGCGCGGTCGCGTGGCCGAAGAATTCGTCATCTGCACAATCGACACAGCTCCACGCATTCCCGATGATGATCGCGAGATCCTCCGCATAGTGCTCAATATTGGACACCGAGGGCGGACCAAAAATGAGCGCAAAGAGATGCTGGCGAGCTTTCTCAACCTCTCCGTGCGAACTCTGGAGAGGCGCGGTGACATACGAGTTGCCTTTGGTCGCCTTGCCCGTGCGCTCAAAATGATGAGCCACTGGCCATGTGGTAGCAATCCCTATACTGACGAGCTACGCGAGAAAACACTCAACGTGAGCTATCGGCAAGTGGATCTGGCCGTGCAGAATGCATCTGCGCATATGTCGGAGACTGAGGCCGCCCAGTGGTTCATCGAGCACCTACAGGAGCGGTATGTGAAGGCGCTGCGCGAGTTCGCAGCCAACTTCGGCTCTACTCCAGATGCTCTACGTTCTGCGCTTGAGGCGATATTGGATAGCGGTGAGTACTCGCGCTTGATCAAGCAGTACGACATTCGCGAGCCTGTGTTGAACGAGTTCTACACCCATCAGCTCGTCAGAGCAATTACCGGGCATCGCTACTGGCTCCGGCGCAGCTTCCTGGACTACCTCGAAGAGTCGATACAGCTCAATCGAGAGCATATCCTCATGGATGCTTGGCGGGCTCATGATGTCCAAAAGCGGTGGCAGGATGCTGAGCGCACGTTCCGGAACACCGTGGCAATCCTTCTAGATATCGCAGACCAGATCGAGAGCGATGACCGCTGGCCCGACGTCAAGGCATCTGCGGAAACGGAGGCTACTGACGACGATGGCGATGCAGAAGCAGTGACGGATTCCGAATAACCGCGCCCTCGATGCGGAACATCACCTTTTATGCTTGTTGAATAAAAGTGCGTAAATCCGCTTGACTCGGTTTATTAGGTATATATAATCATAAGCAGAATATGAATACAATAGAATATAGAAAAGCAGGCGTACGCCGACATCTCCGCACTCTCGTAGGTGGGGGTATGAATCGCCCCGGGTTTGTTAGAGGCTCGCAAGTGCCGCGTCGGCGGGTGCCGGTGCGGGGTGGTTGTGATGGTAGGTGTCCTCGAGCTCGACGGGCGGGATCATGCCGATCTCGCCGTGAAGTCGCCGGTGATTGAACCAGTCGATGTATTCCGCGGTCGCGATCTCGAGGTCGTCGATGTTCTTCCAGGGCCCGCGGTTGCGGACCAGTTCAGCCTTGAACAGCGAGTTGAAGGCCTCGGCCAGGGCATTGACGCTCCTATATCTGTCAAATAGCCACTCGGGATACCTCCGCGGTCTCGGGGCGTGCTTTGATGAGGTGGTAGACCTCTCGGATGACGTAGCGTTTCAGGCAGCGGATGATGTCGCGTTTGGACTTGCCTTCAGCGGTGCGGCGGGCCACATAGGCCTTGGTGGGCTCGTGGTGCTGCATGCGTACGATGACTGTCCTGTAGATCGCGGAGTTCAGCTGTCGGTGTCCGCCGTGGTTGATCCTGTGCTTACCGCTGGTCATCCCTGATCCGGTGGGCACCGGGCTGATGCCGGCGAGTTTCGCGAACGCGGCCTCGCTCTTGATGCGCTCCGGGTTGTCTCCAGCGACGATGAGGATCTCGGCGGCGGTGTCGATGCCGATACCGAATCGCTCCAACAGTGCAGGGCACTGAGCCGTGACCAGTCCGGCGATCATCTCTGCGACTTCTTTAATCTCGGAGTTCATAGTCAGCCACCGCTTGGCCAGGGTGCGCAGGCAGTGCCGCAGAGCATCTTCCGGGGTGGATAGGCTCCGGGGACGCAGTGCAGCCAGGTGTCGGGCCAGCTTGATCTGGGTCATCCGGTTAGTGGTGGCCCGCAGTTCGTCATCGCCGTGGACGAGCATTCCTTTGAGGATCACCATAGCTGCTGAGCGGTCACGCACCGCGGTGTCATGGACGACCTTCAGCTGCCGGATCATCTCCACGACGCCATCAGCGGTCTTCGGGGTCGCTGTGGCCAACCCTGAGAGTGCCGCTCGTGCGGCATTCTCGGCATCGAGGGTGTCGGATTTGCCGTTCATCCGGCGCATCCGCCGATCTGGCCTTCCGGCCTCGACGACTGTGTGCCCGTTCCGGCGCAGGAACGAAGTCAGAGTGGCCCCGTAAGAGCCGGTGCCTTCGATGCCGAAGACCAGGACCTTCCCGAAGGATTCTGCCCAGGTCAGTAACTGCTTGAACCCGCCGGTATCGGTGCTGATGGTCAACGTCGCGAGAATCCCGGCGATGGAGTCCATCACTGCGGCGACGTGGATGTGTTTGTGGGTATCGACGCCGATGACGACGTACCCGGATCTGATTTCAGACTCTGTGCCCATAGTGCTGGTGCTCCTTGCCGGCATAGTGTGAACGTTGCACACTGTCGTCGGCCAGGCGGACAGGACTGTCACGAGGACGCTTCGTTGACTTGCTTGGCTCCAGGCTCCTATTAGGTCACTCCTGGTCGGCGGCAGCGTGTTCTTGCCTGCCCGGCCGGAAGCTCGACAGTACAACGCCAAGGCACCATCAGGGGCCAATCATAAGCAAGGGTCAGAACACTCCGACCGGGACTCCCCGATTCTTGCGGAACCCGGTAGAAATAGACTGACAGTCATACGAGTCGCCGGTGGAGCCGACCGAGGCGGCCGCGCCGGCCTCAGCAAGACGCTCGGTGTAGCGGATGGCGACGTACTGAACTCCCTTATCGCTGTGGTGCGTGAGCCCGGAGACGGCCTGGCCTGCGTGATCGCGGGTCCAGATGCCCATCTCGAGCGCGTCCAACGCGAGGTCCGTCCGCAGCGACTTCGACAGCTGCCAGCCGACCACGCGGCGGGAGAACACATCGATGACGAACGCGGCATACACCCAGCCGGCGAAGGTGCGGCAGTAGGTGATGTCCGCGACCCACAACTGGTTCGGAGCGGTCGCGGTGAAGTCACGTTCGACCAGGTCAGGACGATTATCCGGGCCACGACCGGAGATCGTGGTGCGCGGGCCCTTGGCCCGGCTGACCCCTCGCAACCCCGCGCCGCGCATGAGCCGCTCGGCCGTGCAACGCGCGATGACGACGCCCTCGCGGCGCAGCTGGGCATGGACCTTCTTCGCCCCGTAGACGCCGAAGTTCGCCGCATGGACGCGGTGGATCTCGACCAGCAGTTCCTCGTCGCGTAGTGCTCGCTTCGAGGGTGGGCGGGTCTTGAAGGCGTAGTAGGTGCTCGGCGCGATCTGCGTGCCTGCTGCGGTGAGCGTGCGGCAGATCGGCTCGACGCCGAACTCATGCCTGTACTGGTCGATGTACTCCACGATCAACGCTGTGGGCGGTCGAGCTCCGCCGCGAACAAAGCCGAGGCCGACCGCAAGATCGAGTTCGCCCGGCGCAGCTCACGCACTTCCTTCTCCAGCTCGACCAGGCGCTGGGACTCGCTGGTCGTGGTCCCGGGACGGTGCCCCTCGTCAACCTCGGCCTGCACGACCCAGTTCCTCAGAGTCTCAGGATTGATCCCGAGCTGCTCGCCCACACGGCGAAACGTTCCCGACCTCGTCGATGGATCGCGCCGTGACTGAACTGCCATCCTCGTGGCTCTCTCCCGAAGCTCGTCGGGGTACTTCCTCGGTGCTGCCATGCTCCTCATCCTTCCGTGGATTCAGAGCCTCCACCAGACCCGGGGCGATTCAGTGAGCGCCGCGAAGCGGCGCGAGCCACACACATCTTTGCGCGCCTCGCGTAGGAGCGGCACTATGAGGCGGCTTCAGCGGGATGGATTTACCATTATAGAGTTGCTAATCGTCATTGTCGTGATTGCGATCCTGGCAGCAATCACTGTTGTGGCTTACAACGGCATGCAGCAACGGGCGCGGATCTCGGCGATTGGGCAAGAAGCCGCTGCATGGGATAAGACGATCCGCATGTATCAGGCGGCCACGGGCGAGTGGCCCAGTCATGAGACCAGAGGCGGCGTCTGTCTGAATAGTCATGACGAGACTGAGGACTACTGCGTTGCCGGTGGCCACGTAGGCGCACAGCATGAGCCCGCCTTTATCGACCGCTTGTCGGAGTATGCCCAGGTGAGCGGATCAGTTGAGCCACACGTCGCCTGCCGAGCGCGTGGAGCAGCTAACGATCTATTTGCCTGCTATGCAGGATTCGTCTATTCAAATCACCGTGATCCTGCGTTCATGGCGTATGCAATCCCGGGTGATACCTGCCCAGTGGGTTCTCCCGAACCTCCACAGGGCAACGAGGGCGAGTGGCCAATCGAAGCTTTCAGTGTAAGTGTCAGCGAGGGCCCCACCAGCTGGGAGAACCCGGACTTGGATTCACGGATCTGCTCGGTGGTGTATCGATAGCATCCCTGACGATGTTCTAGAGATCAGTTCATCGCTTATCCAGGCTATTCGCGCGGCTTGCGGCCCTCCGTGCTCGTTCAGAAGACGGCCCCTACTCATCTGGAGTTGTTGCTGGTCTACCTCGAGCTCCTGCAGGTGCCCCTCGTAGAGCTTGCTGAGTCAGTTGTCCGGAGACGCCCCATGTCGGTGCTCCCGCATAGCCTTATATACATGAGCGATGCACAGCAGATTGAAGTTCAGCTTCCCGGCGAGGAGGCCACCCTGGGCGCGGAACTGGTGTTCCAGGAGAAGGAGTACTTAGTTCAGCTGAAGCCATACGAGTTTCTGGGGCAGCCGTCACAGGTTGATGTCCAGCAAATCAAGGGTGGTGGCATCGCGTGCTCCATGGGCAACCCCAGTGGTATTGCCAAGGACTACCGCCCACGCACTGTGTGGGCACACATTGACGGCGAGCCCGTGACGCTACTGGATGCTCGCACCACCATTGACTTCGGTGGCAACTTTCCCTGGGGAGGTTTGGTCCAAAAGCTGGCCGGGCACCGGATGGTCTACGGCGCTCACTTGCAGTCGGAAGATCACACTGTCGATGGCGTGCGCTTCGTACTGGATGTTAAGCGGTCTAAGGGGTGGGGATCCTCAGCTGCCGCATCGTTTCCCGGAGGATCACTACTGTTGCGCGAGCACGGGGAGGGCCTGGTGGGAATCGAGGCTACTCTCGATGATCCGTTGCCAGTGTGGGAGGCAACCAATCGCCTGACCGCCCCAATTCGGACGCTGTTCGCTCTGTGGCTCTGGCGAGACGTCGAGCACGGGCATATCGAGGTGCATGATCCGACACATGGGTGGCTGACCCTGCATGAGTTTTCGCCACTTCATGTCGAAAAGCTGACGCGAAGCAAACTCCTGCCCCTCGAAGAGTTGACCGCCGAAGTGGTGGCGAAATGGTTCAGCCTGGCGGGAACACTCGGACCGATCCCGTACATGGCAGCACAGGACATTAGCGTGCTTCAGACGAACGCCTTGGTGAAGTCCACAGCACTAGAGGGTTGTCACCGACGTCTGGTGAACCCGAAACGTGGCCCGGAATACAAGGAGCGCGTCAAAGACATCGCCCAAGAACTAGAAGATCTCATTCCTGGAATGTTTGGGCCGAATCTAGACGACTGGGTCGGCCAGATGACGATTATGCGCAACGAGCAGAGCCACCTATTTACCAATGTCGACGATTTCGGCGATGCCCATGTAACGCGCTATTTCGTCATGGCAACATCGGCCGACTGGACGCTGCGCCTAACTCTACTGCTTCAGGTAGCCGACCGCGAGATGGTCAGAAAAGCGCTCCGTGACTGCAACCGGCTACACATGGCACTGGCCAACATGGACAATCCCGGGTTCTGGGAGGACTACTCGCACGCCGAAACCTTCAGGAAGACTGTGCGGGACAGAAAGCCCAATAAATAGATATCAATATGACAATAAAAGCTTGACCATAATGCAATTATGTGCTAATATATAAACAAGCTCGAAGCAGCGAAGCAGCAGAGCTCCCGGAAGCCGGTAGAGCCGCCATCGAGCAGTACATTACATTATTAGGGTGGGCAGGCAGGACTCCAGTTCCTCCAGCCTGACACGTACCGCTGACAATTCCGCGCACCTGGTCTGATCTAACGCCAGTTGAGCGCAACATCGATACCACACACATCCACATGGCTCTACGGACGAGTCCTGCCACATCCCTTTATTCATACAGCTAGCTTCACGAGCTCCGTTCGCGAATCTCGCTGTCCGCCGCTCCCTGCATAGGTCGCAGCGACGGATGCATATTTACAACCAAGTGTCAGAACCTAACGGCTAGCCGTGTGACTACACCAGACGTAGTACCGACCAATCTAGGGACGAACCCCCTCGCCTCTAGTTTGGTCGGCGCTACAGATGGCGCATACCCCGTTTGGTGACCGGATGTCGCCTCTTTGCGCTAATTTGCGCAGAAAGGAGGTGGCCACATGGTCACCATCATCACCATCATCGCCATCGTCATCACTGCCGCAGCAATGGCTGCGGCCGCAGCATCCTGGGCGGAGGGAAGCCACGAGCCATCCCTCCTAGATTATGTAGGAGGGGCCCTGATGGGAGCTATATGTATATCGCCCGTCATTTTGGGGCTAGTAGGCGCGCTATATGTATAAAGCTCCGCACAGCCGCAGGTCTGGCACCTGTAAAGTCGGCTCATCAGCGACCCATCTGATGAACCCCGGACTTTGAACTCCTGCCTTTTGGCAGTCTGAGATCAGTCCGGGGCTACTACCAAGCTTCATGAGCAACCCCGCTCGTGGAACTCGGTAGCCGCCACTCCCAACAAGGTCGAGTGACGGTTACGTACCTTTCCAGCATGAATCCAAGAACACACACATGCCTTTTGTGCTGTTCGCGGTCGGCACCCTTTAGGCCATCCATTGACCTATGGCGTGCTGACCGTGACCGCTCTCAATCCCGAGGACGGCACACAACACGAAAGGAGGTCAGCAATGTCTAACTACCCAGTGGTCGTCTTTAACACCGGAATCCTGACGGATTTCGGGAGCTACGACTTCGTCGAGCTTACGCTCGACGAAGCTCGAGACCTAGTCCGCCAACCCGAGGGGTTCGTCAGCGCGGTTGGACACCAGTCCAGCGCTGACGTCCTGACGGAGATCTTGGGGGTGGAGGTCCCGGAGAACCGGGCCTTCTACACCCAGAAAACAGGGCAGGTCGCCCTGGTGTTCCGCTTGAAGAAGCGGCCGCCAGAAGGTGTCGTCCTTGATGCCGAGAGCATCAAGGAGGTGGGCTTCACATTTGGGAAGCTCACCAAACTGTCCTAACCTACCCCGCCACACCTACACCCTAGAAGGAGGTGAAACATGAGCAAAATTGCTCTGACCCTGGCAGTGGCTAGCGCCACTGTTGTGGGACTGGACGCATATTCACGCGTTCTGACCCACGGTCTCGTGCGGGCTCCGAGGACATACCTACGGAGCCTGCCTGGGGCGTACCTGGTGCGCCACTGAGAGATCAGGGATAAAGCGGACGGGCGGTAATCCCGGAGTGCTGGCTACCCCCAGTGCGCGCTGCTAGCAACAGCTAAAGGCGATAGCATCGGGAACCAATACTCCGGCCCGCGAATCGTCATTGCAACCACTTCATGGGCATTCTGCCCGCGCTATCGACAGCGGTTCTGAGCTCCAACAAGCTCCCCATCGATAGTTCTTGGATTCATCTAGCCCCTCCACCCGAAACTCCGCCGTTCTTGGCGTCGCAGATTCAGGTGGAGGGCAATCCACCAAGCTTCAGGATCGTCTGATCGTGGCCCTTGGTGGATGCCGCTCGGCAGGCTCTTTCCTCGTCTAGGGCGTTGTAAAAACTACTATTTATATTTCTCTTGGTTTGTGCATAAATAAAGGTAAGCACAGTCAATATAAACAGGACAACTACATATGGCCAACCCAGGACACGAACACGCAACATCTAACAGACATGAACTGGAACAGGGAAAAGATCAGAACCCGGAGCTGACAGCGTTGCTCGAGAAACTGCAATCGACGGGCGATGCCGAGCTCATTGAGAAGCTTCACAAGGCAATCGAAGAGCATGCTGCCGATAAAGCAGTTGCGGCAGCGGAAGCAGTAGACGCCGCCGGTGCACTCGAGGCAACCGGTGAGCGCGAAAGTGACCTGCCAGGCGGAGAGAACCCAATTGAAGCTGAAGTCCAGGCCGGGCACCAGACAGAACTAGAAGCAGGTGTGGATGAGCTGGCGACCAAGGACGAGGTACTAGCGGCGGAGGCGCAGGGTGTCATTGACCAGTCGCACTCGGCAGGACGAGAAACCGAGGAGAACCACGAACGTCTGAAGTCGGTTTACTCCTACGCGCAGTTGGATCCACGACCTATCCCAGCGGCCCAAGAAGCCAATGAGCGTGCGTTGTCTGGAGGCAACGTATTCGGCCTCGAAGTGACGGTCCCTGCCCTGATTGAGAAATGTGACCTTGGGAATATCGACCCGCAGCACACCGACGGTGATGCCGGTACAGCGGCCGTAGAAGTTGCTCTTACTGCTGAATTGCCGCCAGAGGGTGCCAAGCTCGTCACTGTGCGTCCTGACACAGACAGCGTCGGTTCAATGGCGATTCTGGAAATGCGCGCCCGTGGTGAAGAGATCACGCCCGAAGCACTAGAGCGTATTCAATCTATTGCCGAAGCAGACAAGTTTGCTATGGGCGAATGGCCTGGGGTGCGACTCCTACCGAGCAAGGAAAACCCGTGGCCAGCAGAAGCTGCTGGCGCTGAGGATCGTGAGGACCAGGCGGCAATCGCAGCCGCAGTGGCGGACTTCCGTAAGCCTATGGAAGAGCGTGTAGCAGCTATAGAGCAATGGATTAAGACAGGCGAGGACCTTCCTGAGTACCGCCAGCAAGTAGAGGCCGCGCGTCAAGACATGATCCAGGCGATTGAAAGCGGAGAGATCAGTATCGACACCGTGGCGGATGGTCGTATCGCTGTTGTGGAATCCACGCACAAGGCTGGAACTATGCTGGGGTATGCCAAGGCCCCAGTTGTAGTGGCGGCTAACCCGGCTTTTCGTGTCCAAGGTGGAGAGCCGCATCTAAAGTACACAATTTGCGCGTACACGGAAGAGGATGCAGATATCAGCGGTGCTCTGGCCGAACTGCGAGAGCTTGAACCTGGCTGGGGCGGGAGTCCGACCATCGGAGGCTCTCCGCAGGGAGAAGGCTCTCAGCTACACCGTGACCAAGTCGTAAGGGTCGTGAGCAAATACGTAAACGACAAAAAGTTTTTGGAGCGGAGGCGAATTGCACTCGCACGATCAGGGGTTTATGAAAACTGGCCTGATTGGCGCGGCATCTAGACGGGCGGCAACCCCGTCCACAGGATGCAAACCACATCTACTTTCCGCTGACGGATAGCCGTACCGCGTTTGACGAGCTTGCTCGGAAGAGGCTTTCAAGCGTTTCGGAGTTCGTGCTGAGCCGCATGCAGGGAGAGAGGATGTGCCAAGCAGCACCTAAGAGAAGGCGAGGTCAGGCGTCGTTCTTATTAGACAGGTGTCTGTACCGCCTCATCCCTGCTTCGAGCAGCGTGTATGCGGCGACAGTTACCGCCAAGACACTCTCCAGTTTGGTACGCACATGAAAGGTCGCTCCGTGCTCGTGCTCGGAGCCGACTTGCGGTATGAGCTCTTGTGCGGTGCTAGCTGCCCATAGCTTGCCATGAGCGAATCCGCTGCTGAGTTGCCACGCAGATAGCCAGGGCATGTCGTGCTCAGTTTCCGGTACGCGGTACTGCTCCAAGTAGTTCAGTGTTGCAGTCATGCTGGGGAGCTTGTCCGCTTTCTGCCCCTTGATCTTTGGTCCGTTAGGGCCGCTAGGGTTCCATTTCTTCAGACCAGCTTGGGCTGCGTATTTATCAATATTCGTGCGTTTTGCATTCAGGTGCGCCACCGAATCCCCCATGCTGAGGGCAAAGCTCTCGTAGTTTCGAATCTCGTCCAAGTGCAGGAGTAGCATCCGGCGGATTCGGTCCTTGGAGTTGTCAGGCTCCAGGAGCCACAAAGATGTGGCTCCGCACTCCAGAGCATTTCGTAGCAACGCGTAACCGCCATGGGTGTAGACGGTGACATGCAGTTCCTGTCCTTCCCGTTTCAGGCCGAGCCAACGTCTCAGGCTGAGTAAACACCCGTATCCCGCTGAGAGGAGGTAGTGGGCTTTTTGCTTGGTGGGGAGTTTTGGAACTGCAGCCTCATCCTCTGCGAATGGTGAGCCCGGTAGAGCTTCGCTGGGCTTTAGCTCATCGTCATAAGACGCGGCCTGCTTTAGGTAGTGATACAGGCCAAGTGAGGCCCGCTGTTCGGACTTAGAGACATCCGGATAGGGAATATTGGACATCGGCCGGACTCACTTTCTGGACCGTACGGGCTGGTCTCACAAGATCATACGGAGTTGTTCGGACACGCCTGCGACCGGCTGATGTGCCCGGATGTCAAGTTGAATGTCGGACCTCCCCGGTAGTGTGGATTCCAAGACAAGGCAACACGTGGCACGCGATAGCCAGCAGCACATGCAGGAAACAGTGCTATGACTGTGTAGAGGACCGGGAGACGGACGCGAGGATCCTCCGGAGGCTTGACCATCAACAGGCAGCTACACTGCGCTCGAAGACGTTGATGATCCAGCCTGTCAGAGGCTCTCTTGAACTGGCGCTCATCCAGTTAGCAAGCCCTCCAGCGCGCCTACGGGAGCTCCCGACGAGAGAAAGGCATAATAGGCTCGATGCAACAGCTAGCCCAGGTTATCCCCCTTCCTCCTAGTAGGGCTTCGGTCGAGGGAAAGGCCCTCAAGCCGACGCCGGCTAATAGGGCGCTGAACCCCATTGCTACGCCCCAGACCTTTTTTACAGAGGGTGAGCTTCCGGAAGCGGCGCATTATGCCGACGACCGATCGATGATCTTCAAGGGTGAGGTGCTTTCCGAGCTCCAACGTCTCATCGACTCCGGCATCCAAGTCGACACAATTGTGACGTCACCGCCTTACTACGGCCAACGCGATTACGGAGAGAGCGACCAGATTGGCCTTGAAGAACACCCGCGTCAGTTCATAGACAGACTTACCGAGGTGTTCGATCTCTGCCGTCAGGTCCTTAAGGACACCGGCTCGCTATGGATCAACATTGGTGACACATACTGGAGTGGAAAAGGAGCGCACAAGAGCGCCGAACGCAAGCAGGGCGCACGTCGATTTGGGATCCGACCACAGGATCGACCGGGGGATGGAGTTTGGACGCGTCCGAAGCAGTTGCTCCTTGTTCCCCACCGTCTTGCCATCGCATTGCAGGATGACGGCTGGCTGGTTCGCAACGACAACGTATGGGTCAAGCCGAATCCGATCCCAGACCAGGTTCGTGACCGCTCATCCGTGTCGCATGAGTATGTGTTCCATCTGACCAAGAATCGGTGGTACTACTACGACAGGCATCCGGTTGGTCGTCAGATGCCGTCTGGAAGTATTCTGCCGCCGTTGGACACTTGGACTGCCAATCCGGCGCGCGGGCGTTCCTCTCACAGGGCTGCCTTCTCCGAGGATCTCGTGAGAACACCGATTTTGGCGACCACTCCGCCTGGAGGAGTGGTCCTTGATCCGTTCAATGGCTCAGGTACCACTATGGCATTCGCCCGCCGTCATGGCTTCCGATCCATCGGCATCGATATCAGTGAAGAGTACTGTGACTATGCTGCTGATAGGCTGAAAGCGATCAAGGAGCGCGACGACGAGGAGGCCTAAGTGGCTTCATACTTGGCTGCAGACCTCATTAAGCCAGCCGTTGATCGCCTGCGTGCTTCACGTGCTCAGACGCGACTTCTTGAGTACCTCATCTTCCGTCGTGCGCTCGCACTCTCGGGTGGCTCAGGTAGTCAGGTCGTGACTGGAATGGCCTCAAAGCCGTTTCAGCAAGCAATTCAGGAGTGGGCACGTATTCGTCCTGACGACGAGCCTTCGCCTCATTTTTTCAACCCATTCGGTACCAGTAAGGTTAAGGATGGCGGGTTTCGCACTGACAAGTTCCCCTCAAACGGAGCATCGGACACTGTTGCTGGATGGGGAAGTTCGATGACTGAGCCTCCTTTTGTGCGCGTGCCGGGATCGAAGCCGATGGCCTTTGAATTTAAGTCCGTTGCTAGTGCTGAGCTAGAGAAAGCATTCCTGCGAGCCGAGAGCGCTGATCCCAAAAAGAACCAGAAACCTCGGCTCTCGGATACAGCAATTTGGTGGTTGCGGGCGCGGGATCTCGACGCGCTCGGCATCGACGACCAGTCTGGTCTGTCCAACCTTGTCGATATTCTGCGACGCGAGATTGACCTGACTGCTACTGAAGAGTCAGCCCTCTTCAACCCCGCACTTTCTTAGGCCACGGAAACGGAGATTACAGAATGAGTCTGTCCCTTGTGCCCGACGTGGCTGACGTTGAGGACTATCTGCCTGCTGCCCCAGCCGCAGCGGCTCCGGTTCCGCAGCCTGGGCCAGCACCAGCGCCAAGCCAGGCAACAACGACCAAGATTGACCTCGATGCTGTCCTCGAGTTTATCGACTCGCGAGGCTTCCACTTCGATCCATGGCAGGTCGCGGCTTACATCACCGCGATCAGAACGAAGCCGTTTGTGATTCTTGCTGGTGTTTCAGGTACGGGCAAGAGTGCGTTGCCTCGTCTGGTCGCTGAGGCGACCGGTGCTATTGCCACGACAGTGCCTGTACGCCCTGACTGGAACGACAGCAGTGAATTACTTGGCTACAAGACACTTACGGGTAAGTTCGAACCCGGTCATCTGCTTAGGTTTGCGCGGGAAGCAGCCGAGAATCCAGACAAGCAATATTTCTTCCTCCTGGACGAGATGAACATTGCTCGCCCGGAGTACTATTTCGCCGAGGTGCTGTCCCGCATTGAAGAGGCAGGTGTTCTAGGCGTAGGGGCTGCCGCTACACCGCTCAAAGAGGATGCAGGAGACGATTGGGATTCTGTCAGCATCCCGAGCAACCTGGCGATCGTGGGCTCGGTCAACATGGATGAGACGACGTTTGGCTTTTCCCGCAAGGTACTGGATCGAGCGTTCGTGATCGAGTTTTCTGACGTGGATCTGAGCTTGGTAGATGGCGCGGGGGCTAACGCCTCTCCTCATGACGCGCACTCCGATGCTTGGCGACGTGAAAGTACGACGCTGGCGGGTCACCCGCGCAGAGCAGAGCCGAGCGTGGTACGTGTGATCGAAACGCTCACTGAGTTGAACTCGCTTCTGCAGCCTGCGCAGTTGCATTTTGGCTATCGCGTCCGAGACGAGATCGCCATGTTTGTGCTGGCCGCAGAGCAGGAGCCCGACCAGTTCGAGTCGACCGAGGGCGGACAGATCGATCCACTCGATCTTGCAATCTCGATGAAGGTACTTCCACGCATCCAAGGTTCCGGCGCAACTATCACAAACTTACTCAAGCAACTCAGTGAGTGGGCACAGCCCGGGAGTGGCGACGCTTTGGCTTTCCCAGTGTCTGCGCAGCGCATCGAGTTAATGCAGCGCAGACTTATTGAGACCGGATTCACGAACTACTGGACGTAGGGACTGTGGCGCAGCTCGGACGCATCGAGACAGAGTCGCTGATTCTCGAGATCAACGGCACCCCTGATTTTCCTGCCGCGCTACTGTCTCGCGAAGATGTGAGGATCGCTCCGTACTTCGCCGCAACGCTGAATGGTCTGCCAGTCGACACGCCACCGGTTCCGGCTCTCTTTGAGGAGCGAAATTACGAGCTCATTGTGCGGAGCAAACTCCCCGGTCTACAGCCGACGAGCACATTCCGCGACCCCACAGTCATCGTCCAGCGAACAGTCGTATTAGAAGCGAACCTTGTCGCCCTGACGGTGCGCTTTCGCGGGCAAGTAGGGCGAACTTCATTCTCGTTCAACGTTGGGCACGACGTCCTCCGTGTGGAGACTGAGATATTCCCATCAAAGATCGACTACGTTGAGGACTACGAAGATCTGGTAGCAGATGTTGCGGCCGTGAAGCGTACGCTCATCCTCGAGTACCTGCGAGGAACATACCGTCAGGCGCAGATAAACCGCGACGAAGTCGGCTCTGGCATTGAGTGGCTGACCTTGCTTCGTGGCCACCTGAGACAGCTCAACTCCGCAATCCAGTTCATCAACTCAGCTGCTCGACGTACGCTCGTTCGCGAAGACGCCGTTACCCCAATCCACCGCGTGCGAGGCTCTAGCGCAGGCGTAGTTCGAGCTGTCTCTCGAGGGACAGGTTCGGGCGATTTCAGTAACGTGCCTGGGGTCGGCCCGGTACGCTCAAACATTCAAGTGGCCCGTGCCTTCGAATCCCTTGACACTATTGAGCACCGTTGGATTCGGTCACGACTCAAATTCGTACACGCCCGTCTGCTCGAACTTGAAGCTGAGCAGCAGTCGCGAGTGTGGCGCGCCCTCGAGCGTACAGGCAAGAAGCCGCCTCGGCTGGCGGCTGAGCTTACAGAGATTACTGAGCTTCAAGAGATGGTCGGACAGTTCCTAGCGTCGCCAGTCATTTCTGCCGCGACGGTCGACGTCCCCGCTTCAGTGACGTCACTCCAGCTACAGAGTGGGGTCGGCTACGCGCAGGCCTATCAGATACTCAGTTTGTTGAGTGCAGCCCTTGCTGGCGGCGACGGATCGGAACAATACTCAACCTCCGACCTCAACGAGCTCTACGAGACCTGGTGTTTCCTCAAAGTCGCGCAGGTTGCGGCAGAAATGCTCGGTACCACCGTGGACTTCTCTGAGCTCATTCCGAGCGACGCTACTGGACTCCGTTTCTCGCTCAGAAAAGGAGCCTCTCGATCCATCAAGCTGGAGGGAAAATTCGTCCAGGCAGCACTTTCTTACAATCCCAGGTTTGATGTCCCCACGGGCATCCAGATGCCGGATGTTGTACTTCGGGTTGTAGCTTCTGGCGGGGTTGACGTGATGATTGCACTCGACGCAAAGTATCGAATCGACGGCTCCGCAGCGTATGTACAGCAGTTTGGAGGAGCCGGCGCACCTATCGATGCGGTGAACCAGCTCCATCGATATCGCGACGCGATTCAGGTGCTCAACGAAAAGGATGAGCCGATTCGGCCAGTGGTAGCTGGAGCTGCGCTCTTTCCCTGGCCGACGCCTGCTGAGGGTTATCGACTTCGTGATGCCGCTGACGAGGTCGGTATTGGCGCTTTGCCGATATTGCCGGACAACGAATCCGACCTGCGCGCATGGTTAAAGAATCTCTTCCAATCGCTTGGGCTCACCGTGGTCGGAAGAGATGGACGACATCTACACCTGGTGGAGTAGTCGCACCAGGGATGGGCTATCTTCGCGCAGTACTCGCCTCGAACGCTGCAACCAGCAGCGCAAGATAATCCTGATGAGCCGCGATGAAGTCGTTTGCTTCAGGCTCGTCACTAGAAAGAGGGGTGCGAACGAGCTCCCCGTTTATGAGGGAAACCCGGCTGAGCGGCTGCGGTGCAATGTCATCGTCGTTTCCGGAAGACTCCACAAGGTCGTAGTGCAATCCATGAAGTCCAACCATCTGCGTTTCATACTCGCGTGTCGCACCAACGGAGCTGGCGAACACGTAGTCGGAGAAGTCCTCAAAGATCGCACCGACAGTCTCCTGGAGTGTCCGGACACGCGTAGTCCCATCCCACGTGAGTCTGCCGCCAATAACGCCGTGTCGTGGGCCGTCCCGCCACTCGATGAGTACCTGTGGCATGTAGGCGGGGCTCCTATATCGGACAATTGCCTCCAAGCTGCGCAGGATGTCGGCAGGTGCATAAGCCGTGATCGAGAGTTGAGCATTGGGGCGAAATTCAAGCTCATCTAGGAGCGCTGCGATGGAGTCGGGCCATCCCCCACACCCCTCGACTAACCCGTCCAGAGTTCGTCGCATCCGCTGCCACGCGGGCCGGTTGGCAACCGCTACCGTCCGACGAAACGATGCTGATAACGCTTCGCCATCCGCTTCCACGACGGCTTTCAGCTGAGCCTCGGGCCATACGACACTGTCGGCGTACCTTCCATGCCCTACGAGGCCGGATAGCTCCCATTTTGCGTAAGCCTCGGAGTCACTCGGCAGGAGCACACGAGATTCACCCGTCTCTCCAGCCGCTACCACCTCAGACTGCACGACCTGCTCGTGCCACCACAGGCTAGCCGGCTCATCATCGCAGAGCTCCGGGAACAGCGATCGAATGTGATCACGCATAGCTTCCGAGAAGGTGGCGAGCACCAAAGCTGTTCCGTGGGGATAGAGGACATGATCCTCGGGTACGCCGAGATCGAGGTTGAAGGTGATGAAATCTTCGACGCTGATACGCTCGAGTGCGTCCGGAATGACTCTGGCGAACTCATCCCGTTGTTCCCGGGTTTCATAGAGTAGATGTAGCTGAAATGGGCAGGTTTCAAGCCCAGTCGTCAACGTCGGGAGCTCTACGACTTCACTCGCGACTGGCCTCCTGTCGGAACCAATAACGAGGCGACGACCGACAACATAGAAATCGACGTGTTTGACGAAACGCGCGAACGGCACCAGCAGCTCTCGCCACTCCGTGGAAAGCAGAATACAGCGCATACGATCCACGCGAATGCCTCGATCGGCGGTGAGCAAGGCGACGTACTTCTCGAGTTCATGCAGCGCCTGGCGTGCAGACTGATCCGACCGCTTCAGCTCGATCACGACGAGATCTCCCGAAGCATCCCGCGCCAGAATGTCGACGAATCCGCCCGACCCATGCTGATTCTGCAGCGGATATTCCTCGGCGACCAGAGTCATTCCCGGCTCGATGAGATCGAGGTGGGCTGCCACGAATCTGCGTAACTCGGTTTCCCGGAAGGGTGGAGTCTGTACCATTCACAACACCGTTGTTACTTCATCTACCTGCTGTTGGGTCAGGGGATGGCGGCGTCTGGTTCGTGTGGTATTGGCCTTCTCGAGATGTTCAAGCCACAGTGCTTCACTCGCTGCATGATCCAGATAACGAAGCTGGAGGCTGTGCACCGTATCCGCGTCTACATCGGTGGGTGCGCTTGAAAGTGCGGCATGGAGTACATGGTCCAGCCCAACATGCACTGCCCGTGTCGCGTCCTCCAAACGACTTCGGTATCGGTTGAGAACCGTAGGGGCAGTCACATCATCCGGATGGCTGATAAGCAGGAGCGTCGCGGGGGTCCACACTCGTTCATCGACCTGGAGGATGCGGGTGCCGAGGGCATGACAGCGGAGCAGCTGCCCTACCTCTTGATCAAGGAATGCCTGAAGAGGGTCGTGCCATAGCCCGCTCGATGCTTGCAGTTCTGCGTACCGCCTGTTGCCGGCGAGATCCAGTCGGCGGCTGCTAAATCGATCGGTGTATTTCAGCTCGAGAACAACGCCTTCGGTGCCCTGGCTTGTACGGAACCGGATGAAAGCATCGAGGCGTGTCATATCACCGAGGTAGTCGTTCCGTGATGGAGGAGCGAACTCGATATCCCAGCGAGTCACCTCGGCTATGTCTTGCCGGTCGAGGAGTAGCCTCAATACGTCGCGAAGCCAGTTAGCACTTGAGCCAAGGGGGCCGAGTAGGTTAACGAGGAGGGCTTGGCTCGATGTCATGTGCTTGGTCATGCGCACTGGGTCGACACCCCAGCCCTGCTTACGACGAGTCAAGAATAGTTCTCGAGCTGACGGGGCCACGAAGTTGAGACCCGCTTCGGCCGCAGCAGCTGGGAGGATGCTCCCGATCGGTCGACCAGCCGGAGTCCGACCCCATGCTTTTACGTCGAGTTTAGCCGCGCGATACCAAGACTGATGGAACCGTGCCCTGCGGCTGTGAGCACTCTCTGATAGTTGTGGTTGGTCACCGAGGTCAGCGAGTGACAGATCGAGATGCACCTTTAAACAGTACCTGGGCCTAGCCTCTTTGAGCCGTCCTGGATTTAGTGACGTAGAACGTTGCGTCGCCGCCCGCAGGCGAAAACAGGATCAAGGCTGAGCCCGCGTAGAACTTTGAATCTTCGCCGATTAGTGTAATGAGGTCGACATCAAGCCACATAGCAAGGACAACTACAACACCCACTGCGAATACGGCGGTGAGTATAGACCCGGCTAATCGTCCACGCGAGGCGGGAAAGAGTGCGGCTACTGCTGTAGTTATCGCAGTGCAGAAGGCCACTATCGAGGTCGTAAAGAACTTCTCTGGCGAGTAGACGCTATGTGGTTCTGGGGCGAACGCAGAAACAACACCCCATAGAATCAAGACCGCTCCGACTATTGCCATGCCGGACGTTACTGCGCTAGCCCATCCGACACGTGCTTCTGTGTGTCCGCTCATAGGTTGATCATATGTGACCCCTCCCCGGGATCGGGCGTAGCACAGGACAGGCGACTGGCTGGAGCGAGCGGATCTTCTGAGAAGGTTCGGGACGATCTGGCAACACGAAGGATCGCTAGTTGTTGCTGTTCATGCGTGCGACTACCGCTCTGCTGGTCCCGGCATGACCCCGGCAGCTTTGAGACGTCTGCGCACGGTCTTGGTGGTGAATCCGAGCTTGCGGCCAATGTCACCCGTTCCGAGGCCTGATTCGTAAAGACGAAGCATCTCAGCCAGCGCCTGATCGCTGACCTTGCCTTGGGCCTTGCGGTGCACCCCGGCTTGACTGGTGTACTTCAGCACCACCGCACGGTGGCAGTGATACTTAACGGTGAGTTCCGACATGGGCATGCCCGCTTTGTAGTCAGCGATGAGCCGGTCGAGCTCCTCGGCCGTGAAGGCCCGGCGTGGTCGCTTCCGCGGCGGCTGCTCCACCTCCTGGCCGGAGGTAGTGGGCCGAGTCAGGCTGCTGATCTCGTCAAGCAAGGCATGCACCTCTTTTGACAGGGCGTCCATTTTGTTTGCTTGTACCTCTGTTAGGCCGACCAGGACGAAAGGCCCCTACTGCTCTGAAATGTCAGGGAAGTAGGGGCCTTTCGCGTGTCTAGCAGGGCCGGGCAGTGCCCGTGGAATCCGCTGTGTCATCGGCGTCCCGCCCCCTTGTGGGTGAAACGACAGCGCGGGGCGGTCGCTCAGAGGAGCTGCTGCAGCGCCTGGGCTACCTGATGAAGTTCTTCGGCCGTGGTCTCCTGCCCGAAGGTGAACCGGACCGCGGTCTGCGCCTGCTCGGCGGGGTACCCCATGGCAGTGAGGACCGGGCTGGGCTCGCTGCTGCCGGCATGACAGGCCGATCCGGAGGAGCAGAGGATCCCCTCCCGCTCGAGGTCCAGCAGCACGGACTCCCCGCTGCGGGCGGGAAAGACGAACGACGCGTGACCGGGCAGACGGCGCAGGCGGTGGCCGCTCAGTTGCGCTCCGGGGACCGAGGCCTCCACGGCAGCGATGAACTCATCACGACGCCGCTCCCAGCCGGCAAGCCCCTCCCGCTCGGCGGCCGCCAGCTCCAGGGCCGTGGCCATGCCCACCGCAGCGGCAGGACTTTCGGTGCCCGAACGCAGATCCCGCTGCTGGCCACCCCCGTGGATCAGGGCCTCGAACGGGGTGCGCCGGCGCAGGTACAGCACACCGATGCCCTTAGGCGTGCCAAGCTTGTGTCCGGAGAGGCTCATCGCGTGAACCCCGAGTTCCGTCACATCAAGGGAGAGCGCCGCGGCAGCCTGTACGGCGTCGGTGTGGAACGGCACGTCACGTTCACGCGCCACGGCGGACAGCCCGGCGAGGTCCTGGACCGTGCCCACCTCATTGCTGGCGTACTGCACGCTCACTAGAGCGGTGTCTTCACGCAGCGCCGCACGCAGATCGGCGGGGGAGACCAAGCCCTCGGCGTCGACCGGGAGCGTCTGCACCTCATAGCCGAACCGTGTCAGCCACAGGGCGGACTCCCGGACCGCCGAATGCTCCACGGCGGAGATCAGGACATGCTTGCCCCTGGCAGAGGCCAGTGCGATGCCTTTGATTGCCGCGTTGTCGGATTCGGTGCCCCCTGACGTGAAGACGATTTCCGTGGGGCGGGCCCCCAGCTGAGCGGCGACCCGCGCCCGGGCATCCTCTAGGGCGCGCTCGGCCGCCAGGCCGAGTTCATGGCGGCTGGCCGGATTGCCGAAGGACCCGGTCAGATGCGGCCACATGGCCGCCAGCACCTCCCGGCGCGGGGGAGCAGTAGCCGCATAGTCCAGATACATCAGTTCGCGCCGCCTCCGCCGTGTGAGGCCTCAGCGCGAACGTCCATATCAAGCCCCAGATCCAGTGAACGCACACTGTGGGTCAGGGCACCCACGCTGATCACGTCCACGCCCGTGGCGGCGATCTCCGCGACAGTCTCCAGCCGGACGTTTCCGGAGGCCTCGACCAGCGCCCGGCCGCCGATGAGCTCTACTCCGCGGCGTATGTCCTCGAGCGAGAAGTTATCCAGCATGATGGTGTCCGCCCCGCCCTCCAGGGCCGCCGGCACCTGGTCCAGCCTGTCCACCTCCACTTCGATGTGCGTGGTGTGGGGAAGCCGCTGGCGGGCCTGCCGGATGGCCTCCGCGAGCCCGATCCCTCCTGACTCGAGTGCCGCCAGGTGATTGTCCTTGGCCATCACCGCGTCCGAGAGGCTGAAGCGGTGGTTGTGCCCGCCGCCGCAGCGGACCGCGTAGCGCTCCAGCGCCCGCAGCCCCGGGGTGGTCTTTCGCGTATCAACGACTCGCACAGGCCGCCCGGCGGCAGACTGAGCCCCCTCTACCGCCTCCACATAACGCGCGGTCACGGTGGCAATCCCTGACATGCGCTGAATGAGATTCAGCGCTACGCGCTCACAGGTCAGCACCGCCCGCGCAGGCCCGCTCACCTGCGCCAGAGACTGCCCGGCCTCAAAGCGCTCGCCATCGGCACAGTGCAGCGTCACGACGACGCCGCTATCCAGTGCACGCATCGCCCGGGAGAAGACCTCGGCCCCGGAGAGCACGCCGGCTTGCCGCGCGATGAGTGAGGCCACGGCGCCAGCCCCGGCGGGGACGAAGGCCTGCGTGGTGAGATCGCCGAACGGGGCATCCTCGGTCAGCGCCATGGTGATGACGGCGTCGATCTGGGAGGTGCTCAGGGCAGCCGGGCTGAGGAACGTGGTCGTCACGAGGTTCTCATTTCGGCTTGGCCGCGAGCATGCGGTCCAGTGCGACCCGGGCATGGGCGGCGACCGTCTCGGGCACCACGATCTGGTTGTTGACCCGGCCCTGCACCAGGTCTTCCAGGACCCAGGCGAGGTAGCCCGGGTGGATGCGGTACATGGTGGAGCAGGGGCAGATCACCGGGTCAAGGCAGAAGATAGTCCTGTCCGGGTATTCGGCGGCCAGCCGGTTGACCATGTTGATCTCGGTGCCGATGGCGATCACGTCACCGGGGCTGCTGGCAGCCACGAATTTGCGGATGGCATCGGTGGAACCGGAGGCGTCAGCGGCATCAACCACCGGCATAGGACTCTCGGGGTGCACGATGACTTTGACTCCGGGGTGCTCCGACCGGGCCTTCTCGATCTGTGCCACTGAGAAGCGGCGGTGCACCGAGCAGAAACCGTGCCACAGCAGAACCTTGGCCTGCTGGAGATCCTCGGCGGTGTTTCCTCCCAGGGGCCGGCGAGGGTTCCACATCGGCATCTGCTCCAGCGGCACGCCCATGGCCTTGGCGGTGTTACGGCCCAGGTGCTGGTCTGGGAAGAACAGCACCCGGCGTGCCCGTTCGAACGCCCATTCCAGCACCGTCTCAGCATTGGATGAGGTGCAAACAATGCCCCCGTGGCGCCCGCAGAAGGCCTTCAGCGCGGCGGAGGAGTTCATGTAGGTGACCGGAAGAATCGGCAGCTTGCCGTCGTCGTCGGGGGTCACGTTCTGCGGATCCACGCCGTAGACCTCGCAGATCTCCTCCCACGCGGCCTCCACGGAATCCTCGTCGGCCATGTCTGCCATGGAGCAGCCCGCCGCCAAGTTCGGCAGGATCACACTCTGCTCCGGGGAGGAGAGGATATCGGCAGTCTCTGCCATGAAGTGCACTCCGCAAAAGACGATGTAGCGAGCCTCAGGCTTGGTCAGGGCCGCGTTGGCCAGCTGGAAGGAATCGCCCAGGAAATCAGCGTGCTGAACGATCTCATCGCGCTGGTAAAAGTGACCGAGAATCACCAGATCCTCCCCGAGCGCCTCCTTGGCGGCCCGGATCCGCTCGTGGAGGTCCTCCTCCGGCAGCTCCCGGTAGAGCTGGGGCAGCTGGCCGGGACGGGCCTCGGCGTTGGTGGGTGCGTGGGCCGGCACCGGATCCGCCTCCGAGGAACCGGGGCCGTAGCCGGGCATCGCGTCGAACTCCCAGGGCGCCTGAGCCAGTCGGGGATTGCAGCTGGAGGATCCGCTGAGCGTCAGTTTCTGGGAGATGGAGACTGAGGTGGTGCTCATGAGGGGTTCCTTCCGGTGGTGTGTGCCCCGCCCTGGTAGCGTCCCAGGGTCTCGTCGCGGAACTCGTAGAACCGGCCTTCGGTGATGCTGGTGCGGATGCTGTCCACCAGCTGCACCGTGTAGTGCTCGTTGTGGATGGTCATCAGGGTGTTGACCAGCATCTCCTTGGCCTTGAAGAGGTGATGCAGGTAGGCGCGCGTGTAGTTCTGGCAGGTGTAGCACGTGCAGTCGGCCTCGATGGGGGAGAAGTCCCGCTTGAACCGGGCCTGTGGAATGTTGAAGTACCCATCAGCCGTGTAGACCCGGCCGTTGCGTGCCACCCGGGAGGGCTGGACGCAGTCGAAGGTGTCGGCGCCGTTCTCAATGGCCGTGAAGAAATCCTCCGGCTCGGAGATGCCCAGCAGGTGGCGGGGCTTGTTCTCTGGAAGCTCCTCACACACCCAGCCGACGATTGTGCCCAGATTCTCCTTCTCCAGCGCGCCGCCGATGCCGAAACCGTCAAAGGACTGCCCCTGGACTTCCATGGACCCCAGGTCACGCGCTGCCTTGCGCCGCAGGTCCTCGTACTGGGCCCCCTGCAGCACGCCGAAGAGTGCCTGATAGGGCCGGTGGGTGCGTTGCTCGGTCAGCTCACGATGGGCGACGAGGCAGCGTTCTGCCCACAGACGGGTCCGTTCCAGAGACTCGACCTGGTAGTCGTAGGTGTTGAAGAGCGTGGTCAGCTCGTCGAAGGCGAAGATGATGTCGGCACCGATCTCGTGCTGCAGCTTCATGGAGATCTCCGGAGTGAAGCGGTGCACGGTGCCGTCGATATGGGACTTGAAGGTGACGCCGTCGTCGTCAACGAACGCCCGGCGCTCCTTTTCCGGGGCAATGGCGTCATCATCGGCAACCCGGCTGGTGTCCATCTGGATGACCTTCTTGAACCCGGCGCCCAGGCTCATGACCTGGAACCCTCCGGAATCGGTGAAGGTGGGGCCGGGCCAGTTCATGAACTTCCCCAGACCGCCCGCGGCATCCAGCACATCGGTGCCCGGCTGCAGGTTCAGGTGATAGGCGTTGGCCAGTACCGCCTGGGCGCCCACCTCGGCGATCTCCTCCGGGCGCACGGACTTCACGGTGGCCTTGGTACCCACGGGAATGAAGGCCGGTGTCTGGATCTGACCGTGGGGCGTGGTGATGGTGCCGGTGCGGGCCAAGCCTGGGCTGCTGTGCGGTCCGCCGGCCTCCACCCGAGCCCCCACGGTAAAGCCGAATCCGTGCTCGGTGGTGGTCTCCGCGCTCGCGGCGGCTGCGGTGGCAGATGTGGTCACGATGGTCTCACTCAATTCGGCGCTGTTCTCAGCGCGGCTGCAGGATCATGTTGGTCATTCGGGCGGTGGACAGGCGCCGGCCCTGATCATCACGCATCACAATCTCGTGACTGGTCAGCTGCTTGCCCAGGTTCAGGGGCGTACAGGTGCCCCATACCAGCCCGGAGGTCCCCGCCCGGTGGTGGGTGGCGCCCAGCTCGGTGCCCACAATGTTGCGCTCAACGCCCAGGTTCATGCGGACGTGAAGGATCGTCGCAATGGAGCCCAGGGTCTCGGCCAGCACCATGTGAGCCCCTCCGTGGAGGATGCCGACGTTCTGCTCGTTGCCGCCCACCGGGATCGTGGCGACCAGCTTATCCGGGTGCATCTCACGGAAGCGCAGACCCATGCGCGCCCCCAGAGGGGACACCCCGTGCGGGCCCATCCACTCGTGGAACTCCTCGGGGATGCCGGCGGCGCGCAGCCTGGCCGTGCGCTCCTCATCGGTGGGGAAGGGCGTGGGCTCTCCTGGGGCCGGGTAGCCGGGCGGAAAACCCGGGCTGGTGAGCGCGTGAGCCTGTTCAGTCATGCCTACCAGCTTAGTTGAGAGGCGCGACGACCCCGAGTTCTGAACTGAAGTGCAACGCTTTCGACTTGCCCGCGGCGATCCGTGGA